>DASUUL010000218.1:0-8873 GCA_036374115.1 Acidimicrobiia bacterium
GGAAGGGCTTCAGGGCCTCGGGGTGCTCCTCGTAGTACTGGGTGGTCTTGTTGCGCACCGCCCGCAGGGTCTTGCCGGTGAAGGCGCGGCTGACCGCGGTGCCGTCCTCGGCCGTGGCCACGAGGGCGTCCTTGTAGCCCGGCGCGGCCCGCGCCTCCGGGGTGGCGATGAAACGGGTACCCACCCACACGCCGTCGGCGCCCAGGGCGAGCGCGGCGGCGAGACCGCGGCCGTCGAAGATGCCGCCGGCAGCCACCACCGGGACCCGGTCGCCGACCGCGTCGACGATCTGGGGGACGAGGGGCATGGTGGCGACGGTGCCCGTGTGACCGCCGGCCTCGGTGCCCTGGGCGACGACGAGATCGCATCCCGCCTCGACGGCGGCGATGGCGTGGCGCACCTTCCCGCACATGTTGGCGACGATGACGTTGTTCTCGTGGCAGAGCTGCACCGCATCGCGGGGCACGCCGAGGCCGGCGACGAACACCTGCGCACCCTCGCGGATGACGTGCTCGATGTTGGCCGTCATCTGCTCGGGAAGCGCGGTGAGCAGGTCGACGCCGAAGGGCCGGTCGGTGAGGCGGCGCACGCCCCGGATCTCCTCGATCATCTCGTCCTGGCTCATGGCCGAGGCGCCGAGGCAGCCGAAGCCGCCGGCCTCGCTCACGGCCGCGACCAGGCGGTGATACGACACGCCGCCCATGCCGGCGAGCATCACGGGGTGCTCGATCTCGAGCAGGTCGGTGAGTCGGGTTCGTAAGGTCACAGGGGCAACCTAGCCGTGGGCGGTACCCTCGGTTCGTGCCCGGCTCGCCCCCCGTTCCCCTGGTCGGCGTGATCATGGGGAGCGACTCCGACCTGAAGGTCATGCAGGCGGCGATCGACGCCCTCGCCGAGTTCGAGGTGTCACACGAGGTCCGGGTGGTCTCGGCTCACCGCACTCCCGACGTCATGGCCGAATACGCCCGCACGGCGGCGTCCCGCGGGCTGCGCGTCATCGTCGCCGGCGCGGGCGGCGCCGCCCACCTGCCGGGGATGGTGGCGTCGTACACACCGTTGCCGGTGATCGGCGTGCCCGTCCCGCTCTCCCATCTCGACGGGAACGACTCCCTCCTGTCGATCGTGCAGATGCCCGCGGGCGTTCCGGTGGCGACCGTCGGGATCGGCAACGCCCGCAACGCGGGCCTGCTCGCGGTCCGCGTGCTCGCGGCTTCCGACGACGCCCTGCGCGACCGGATGGAGCGCTTCCAGGCGTTGCTCGCCGACGCCGTCCGCGACAAGGACGCCAACGTCCGCAAGCGCTACGAGTAGAACGCGCGCTACTCGGTGGTGATCGCCTCGAGCACGTTGAGCTTGGCGGCGCGGCGCGCCGGGAACAGCGCGGCGACGACACCCGCGAGACCGGCCGCGATCACGATCGTGACCAGCTGGCCTGCGGAGGGTGCGAACTTCTCGAATCCCTCGTCGCGCAGAGCCCTGATCACCGCCCAACCGAAGAACACACCGATCGCCAGCCCGATGAGCGTGCCCAGAATCGCGATGATCACCGCCTCCCAGCGCACGCTCGAGCGCAGCTGGCGACGAGTCATGCCCACCGCTCGCAGCAGACCGAGCTCACGGGTCCGCTCGTACACCGACAGGGCGAGCGTGTTGGCGATGCCGATCAACGCGATGAGCACCGCCAGGAACAGCAGCACGTACACCAGCCCGAGGATCTGGTTGACCATCGCGCTGAAGGACTCCTTGAACTCGGTGCTGTCCTGCACCTCGGCTTGGGGGTACGGCTCGGTGACCTGCTCCAAGGCGGCGCGGCCCTCGTCGGGGGTGACCCCGCTCGCGAGGGTCACGTAGATCTGGTTGTCGAGGTTCTCCGGATAGCCGAGCGCGAAGCCGTCGATCGACACCGCGAAGTCGCTCAGGCCTTCGCGGAGGCCCACGCCGTAGGTGGCCTGGACGGTCAGCGTGCGCTCCCCGTTCGGGAACTGCACCGGGATCCGCGAGCCGATCTCCCAGTCGTTGTCGCCGGCCGCCTTCGTCGACACCGCGATCCCGTCGGGGGTGAGCTCGCTCACCTCACCCTGACGAGGGTCGAGGTCGAACAGGTCCTCGGCCGTCTGCGGATCGAGGCCGACGACGAAGTCGTCGTCGCCGTCGATCGTCGCCTGACCGAAGCGGAGTGGGGTCGAGTCACCGACCTCCGGCAGGTCGGCGACCTGTTCCGCCAGGTCCGGGCTGAAGCCGGTCGCACCACCGAAACCGCCCGTCGAGATGACGAAGTCGGCGGTGAAGGCCCGGTCGACCTGGGCGTTCACCGACGCCTTCAACGACGAGGCGAAAACGGTGAAGAACCCGACGATGGCGACGCCGATCATGAGCGCGGCGGCGGTGGCGGAAGTGCGCTGCGGGTTGCGCATGGCGTTCTCGCGGGCGAGGTTGCCGGTCACCCCGCGCAGGTGCGCCACCGGCCATCCGATGATCTGGGACGAGCGCCGGGCGAAGACCGGCCCGAGCACGGTGGCGCCGATGAAGACGAGAAGGGCGCCGAGGGCGACGGCGTAGATGCCGTTGTCGACGTCGCCGAAGAGGCCGAGCAGGATCCCGGTGACACCGACCACGAACACGGTCCCGCCGATCACGCTCCGCCGGATCACGCGCGTGCCCTGCTGGAGGGCGACGTCGCGGATGGCGGCGATCGGTGGCACCCGCGCACCCCGCCATGCCGGGACCACCGCGGACACGAGGGTCATGACCGTCCCGATGACGAGCGACACGACGACGGCAGTCGTCGTCACGACGATCCCGCTGCTCGGGATGTCGAAGCCGAAGCTGCTGAGCGCGGCCTTGAGGAGGACCGACAGGCCGACGCCGACGGCGAGTCCGACCAACGACGCGAAGACGCCGACCACGAGCGACTCGAGCAGGATCGAGGTCGTCACCTGCCGCTGGCTCGCCCCGATCGCCCGCAACAACGCCATCTCGCGGGTGCGCTGTGCGACCACGATCGAGAAGGTGTTGAAGATGATGAACGCGCCCACGAGCAGGGCGATCCCGGCGAAGACGAAGAGCGGGATGCTGATGAACTGCAACGCGTCCTGGATCTCGTCCTGGTCCTCTGCGGTGATCTCCTCTCCGGTGAGCACCTCGACCTGCGGATCGCTGATCACGTCGCGAATACGACCGACGAGCTCCTGCTCGGAGACTCCGCTGTCGCCGACGACGGAGATCGCCCCGAACTCCCCGACGGCATCGGTGATGCGCTGCGCCTCCTCCGTCTCGAACAGCGCGACGCTCGCACCGGCCGGGCTGTCGGCGCTCCCGAACTTGACGATTCCCGCGACCTCGTACTCCCGGGGTGGGTTCTGGGTGAGCACGGTCACGCGGTCGCCGACCTCGAACCCACCGTCATCGGCCGACTTCTTGTCCATCACGACCTGGTCCGCGGTCTCGGGCGCCGACCCTCCGGGTTCCAGCCCCCAGGGGTTGAGCTCGGGCACCTCGTTCCAGTTGGAGCCGAACGTCGGCGGGCCCTGCTCGGGGTTGCCGAGCGTGTCGCCGTCCTTGCCGACGAACTGCGCATAGAACTGGATCTCGCCCTCGGCCGCCTCGACGCCGTCGACGTCCTCGATCTCGGGCAGCAGGTCCGCCGAGATTCGACCGCGTTGGGTCGGCCCGAAGTCGCTCTCGATCGCCTCGCTGCTCCGGACGTAGGCGTCCGTTCCATCCCGGATGTCGGCGAAGAGGTCGTCGAACGTCTTGCGGATCGTGTCGGTGAGCACCATCGTCCCCGACATGAACGCCACACCGAGCAAGACCGCGAGCGCGGTGAGCGCGAAGCGCAGCTTGTGCGCGCGCAGGCCCTTACGCGTGACCTTCCACATGGGGGTTCAGGCCCCCAACGCCTTCATGCGGTCGATGACCTTCTCGGCGCTGGGCTCGGCCATCTCCCCGTCGATCGTCCCGTCGGCGAGGAACACCACCCGATCGGCGTACCCCGCCGCGACCGGATCGTGCGTGACCATCACGATCGTCTGCTCGAGGTCACGCACGGCGCTCTGCATGAACTCGAGGATCTCGGCGCCGGACTTCGAGTCGAGGTTGCCCGTGGGCTCGTCGGCGAAGATGATCTCGGGCCGGCTGGCCAGCGCCCGGGCCACCGCGACGCGCTGTTGCTGACCGCCGGAGAGCTCGCTCGGGCGGTGCTGCAACCGGTCGCGCAGGTTCACTGTGTCGATCACGGTGTCGAGCCACTGCTGGTCGGGCTTGCGCCCGGCGAGCGCCATCGGGAGCACGACGTTCTCGAGCGCGTTGAGGGTCGGGATCAAGTTGTAGGCCTGGAAGATGAACCCGACCTTGTCGCGCCGGATCAGGGTGAGCTCCTTCTCCGACGACGCGCTGATCTCCACGTCGCCGAGGAACACCCGGCCGCTGGTAACCCGGTCGAGGCCGGCAAGGCAGTGGAGCAGCGTCGACTTGCCTGACCCGGACGGGCCCATGATCGCGGTGTAGTGGCTCGTCTGGAACTCGACGTCGATGTCGTCGAGGGCACGCACGGCGGTCTCGCCGCTGCCGTAGATCTTCGACGCCGCCACGGCACGGGCGGCCACGCCGGTTTGGGACGCGGGCTGAGGCTGGGTGAGTACCGACACGGGCGGCTCCTTGCATCGGGCCTGGGCTTGCATCGGGCCTGGGCCTGCCGGGACCTGGTTTGGGGGAGGGCAGCTGCACCCTACCGAATCGGCCGCGGCGCAAGGCCGGGCCTACCGGGACTCGGACGCGGTGGCGCTCGCGCGTGCGACGATCACCCCCGATTCCGGGTCGCGCTCGTAGTCACGGCCGTGGCGCCCGAGCCAGATGAACCAGGCCGTCGCCCCGATACAGATCAGCGCGCTCACCCAGGCGTTGAAGCGCAGGCCGAAGAGCTTCTCCGAGGGATCGACGCGGAGGTTCTCGAAGAAGAAGCGCCCGAACGTGTAGGTCGCGAGGTAGAAGGCCAGCGCCTGGCCCTTCCGGAACCGGAAACGCCGCTCCGCCCACAGCAGGAGGGCGATCAGGAGCACGCAGTAGAGGGACTCGTACAGGAACGTCGGGTGGAAGGTCGGCTCGGTGAGGTACTCGGCCGGGCGGTTGACCGGGTCGATCTCCAGCCCCCAGGGCAGATCGGTCGGGCGGCCGAACAGCTCCTGGTTGAACCAGTTCCCCCACCGTCCGAGCGCCTGGGCGGCGAGCAGCCCGGGCACGATGCAGTCGAACAGCATGAGGGTGTCGAGGCGCTTCACCCGGCACACGAGGAGCACCGCGATCGCGCCCCCGGCCATCACGCCCCAGATCGACAGGCCGCCCTCCCAGATCTTCACCGTGCCTGCGATGCCGCCCGCATCCCAGTCGTAGCCGGTGAAGAGGTGGTACACCCGGGCCCCCACGACGCCGCCGATGACGACCCAGATCACGAGGTCGTCGAACGCCTTGCGGTCGCCGCCGCGGCTCACCCACCGCTTCTGGGCGATCCAGGTGGCGACCAGGACACCGATCGCGAGCAGGAGTCCGTAGGCGTGGACCGGGATCGGCCCGATGTCGATGGTGCCGTTGGACGGGCTGGGAATCGACGCGAGCATGCCGGCGTCATCGTAGAGGCGGGGCCGTCGGGCGTCGGTTCGGCTCCCGCCGGGCGCACGGGCGCGTCAGCTCGGCGGGCGGTGGCCGTTGGGCGACACCGCCCCCGGCACCAGCGCGCGGTGCTCGATCACCTCGTCGACCACGCCGTACTCGACGGCGTCGAGGCCGCGGAGGATGAAGTCGCGGTCGATGTCGCGTTCGATGCGTTCGGTGGTCTGGCCGGTGTGCCGGGCGAGCGCTCGGACCATCTGGTCGCGCTGCGCGATCACCTCGCGCGCCGCGATCTCGATGTCGACCGACTGGCCCTGCACGCCGCCGTGCGGCTGGTGCATGAGGACACGGGCGTGCGGGAGCGTGTAGCGCTTCCCGGGCGCACCCGCCGCGAGGAGCACGGCCGCCGCCGACGCCGCCTGGCCGACACATGTCGTGGCGACGTCGGCCTTGACGTACTGCATCGTGTCGTAGATGGCGAACAGCGCCGTCATCTCGCCGCCGGGGCTGTTGACGTAGAGCTGGATGTCACGGTCGGGATCGGCGGACTCGAGGTGCACGAGCTGGGCGACGACCAGGTTGGCGACCGCGTCGTCGATGGCGCCGGTGAGGAAGACCACACGGTCCTGGAGCATGCGCGAGTAGAGGTCGAAGGCGCGCTCGCCTCGATTGGTCTGCTCGATCACGGTGGGGACGAGGAGCTGGGACATCGGACCTCCCGAGACGTCACCTTGTGCAACCTGTTGGTTGCACATTGTCTAGACGATGCCCCCGCAATGTGCAACCATCCGGTTGCATGAACACGGGCGACCCCGTCGAACGCGAGATCGAGCTCGACGCCACCCCCGAAGAGGTGTGGGAAGAGCTCGCCGATCCGGACCGGCTCGGGGAGTGGCTCGGCGCCGGCGTCGACCTCGACCTCGAGCCCGGAGGCACCGGAACGTTCTCCTTCCCCGACGGCGGGACGCGCCGGGCCCGCGTCGTCGCCGTGGAGGCCGGACGCATGCTGTCGTTCACGTGGTGGCCGGTCGCGCCCACGGTCGGGCCGCCGACGCTGGTGACGATCACGATCGCCCCTCGCGGCACCGGGTCGCGCTTGCACGTGCGCGAGGCGCCGGCGGCACGGCTGCGCGCCGCAGCATGACCCGCCGCGACGAGCGCGTCGACGCCGTCTTCGCCGCGCTGTCGGACCCGACCCGGCGCTCGGTGCTGGGCCGCCTGGCCCGCCACCCGTCGGCGTCGGCGACCGAGCTCGCCGCCGACCTGCCCGTGAGCCGGCAGGCGGTCGTCAAGCACCTGCAGACGCTCGGGCTCGCGGGGCTCGTGGCGCCCACGCGGCAGGGGCGGGAGGTGCGCTACTCGCTCACGCCCGAGCCGCTCGGTGACGCCGTCGGGTGGATGGCCGACGTGGGCGCGGTGTGGGACGAGCGCCTCGCGCGCCTGCAACGCCAGCTGCGGGCCCGGAAGGCGTGACCGCGCCAGACTCGAGGCCCTGGAGGCCGCATTCCGGACGCGTGGGCCTCGAGTCTGGGCGTAGCGTCGTGATCGTGCAGATCGCGGTGCTGCTCTTCGACAAGGTGTACGCCCTCGACGCCGTCGGGCCCTACGAGGTGCTGCGCGGCATCCCGGGCGCGGGTGTCTGCTTCGTCGCCGCCGACCCCGGCCCCAAGCCCACCGAGAGTGGTGCGCTGGCGCTCGTCGCCGACCACGCGCTGCACGCGGTCCCGAACCCCGACATCGTCGTCGTCCCCGGCGGCGCCGGCGAGGTCGACGCCCGCGCCGACCGGCGGGTGATCGACTGGCTGCAGGTAGCGCACGAGGGTTCGCAGTGGACCACCTCGGTGTGCACCGGGGCACTGGTGCTCGGGGCGGCCGGTCTCCTCGAGGGCAAACGCGCCACCAGCCACTGGACCGCGCTCGACGCGCTGCGGCAGTTCGGCGCCGAGCCGGTCGGCGACGAGCGGGTCGTCTTCGACGGCAAGGTGGTGACCGCCGCGGGCGTCTCCGCCGGGATCGACATGGCGCTCACGCTCGCCGAACGGGTCGCGGGACCCGACGTCGCCCAGGCCATCCAGCTGGAGATCGAGTACGACCCGCAGCCGCCCTTCGACACCGGGTCGACCGCGAAGGCGCCGCCGGAGCTCGTCGCGCGGCTGCGTGCGGCGAGCCGGTTCGCGCGAGCTACTTGACGAGGCGCGACATCCGCCGGTCGGCCAGCGGCTTGCCGCCGGTCTGGCACGCCGGGCAGTAGGTCACCTCGTACGACTCGTAGGAGACCCGGCGCAGGGTGTCGCCACAGCGGGGGCACGGCGTGCCGTACCGGCCGTGCACGACGAACTTGTCACCCAGCTTCGGCTGCGACAGACCGCCGGTGCGCGTCCGCTCCCGCTCGAGCGCATCGGCGAGCTCGGCGCGCACGGCGTCGAGCAGGTTCCGGCGCTCGTCGTGACCGAGGGATGCGAGCGTGGCGTACGGCGAGAGCTGCGCTCGCCAGAGGGCGTCGTCGGTGTGGCCGCGCCCGACGCCGGCGACGGTACGTTGGTCGCGCAGCAAGGTGTGCACGCGCCTGCGGTCGTCGCCGTGGAGCACGAGGTCGGCGAACTCGGTGCTGGTCGGCTCGGGCCCGAGCTTGGCCAGGGGCCCGTCGTCGCCCTCGTCGAGGACCCACCAGCCCGCCTTGCGCTCGGTGCCGTGCTCGCGCACCAGCAGCGCGACACCGTTGTCGAAGCGCAGCCGCACCACCCCGCCCTTCCCGCGCGTCCTCTTCGGGGGTTGCTCGACGTCGAGTCGCCCGGCCTGGGAGAGATGGACGAGCATGCGGGGCCCGCCGAAGTCGAGGATCAGGTACTTGCCCCGCCGATCGAGTCGGGCCAGCGTGCGACCGACGAGCGACTCCGGCGCAGGCGCGAACGTCTTCAGCCCGGCGAAGCCGATGGGCTCGACGCCGGCGAGGGCGGCGCCGCCGACGGCCTCCTCGAGGCGTTCGGCCAGCGCCTGCATCTGGGGCATCTCGGGCATCCCTATCGGGCTCCCCCGCTCGGGGGCACGGCACCTGCCGCTCGTTCGCGCATGCCATCACGGTACGCGTTCGGGGGAGACCGGGCGGCCGTGCTCCCGCTCGGCGAGCGAGACCGGGCGGAGCACGGCCAGCAGCGTCCCGCTCAGCAGCAGCGCCGACCCGGCGATGGCGACGACCGCCGCCGCGTACGCCTCCCCGAGGTCGATCGCGTCGAGCCGGCCGAGCCGCCGGGCCGCCAGCGCGCCGACGA
>DASUUL010000219.1:0-8485 GCA_036374115.1 Acidimicrobiia bacterium
CGCGCACGCGCCACCTGAGGCCGCGAGCGGCGCCGACTTCATGGGCGACTGGGACGACGACGACGCGATCGTCCCGCAGTGGTTCCGCGACTGGCAGGCCACGCTGTTCGATCACGGCTGGATGATCCCGGCGTACCCACCCGAGCTCGGCGGGCGCAGCTGCACCCCGGTGCAGACGCTCGTGTACCTGGAGGAGATGGCCCGCCGCAGCATCCCGCGTTCGCTCCACTTCCCCGGCTACGCCATCGTGGCCCCGAGCCTGCTCGAGTTCGGCACCCCCGCACAGCAGGAGCTCGCGCCCGCGGCGATCCGGGGTGACACCGTCTGGTGCATCGGCATGAGTGAGCCCAACGCCGGCTCCGACCTCGCCGGGCTCCAGACGCGCGCCACCGTCCACGACGACCATTTCGTGGTCAACGGGCAGAAGGTCTGGACGAGTTACGCCGCGGTCGCGCAGAAGTGCTTCTGCTACGTGCGCACGAACCCGGACGCGCCCAAGCACCGCGGCATCAGCCTGCTCATCGTCGACATGGACACGCCCGGGATCGAGATCCGGCCCCTGCGACATATCACGGGGGCGGCGAACTTCGCCGAGGTGTTCCTCACCGACGTGGTCGTACCCGCCGAGAACCTCATCGGAGTGCTCGACGACGGCTGGCGCCTCACACAGGGGTCGCTCGCCCACGAACGGGCCGGCCTCTGGGTCGAGAGCGTCACCCGCCTCGAGTACACGGTCGGGTCGCTGATCGCGCTGGCGAAGCGTCGTCGCGTCGACCACGACCCGGTCGTGCGCCGCCGGCTGGCGGATGCCTACGAGCGAGCCGCCAGCTTGCGGGCGCTGGGCTACAAGGGATTCGCGAGCTTCGCCCAGGGCAGCTCGGCACCGGAGCACTCCTACATGAAGATGGCGACGTCGGAGCTCTCGAAGGCCTGCTTCGAGCTCGGCATGGAGCTCCAAGGCGCGTACGGCGCGGTGGTCGATCACGACCGGGGTGAGGAGCAGGGTCGCTGGGCTCACAGCTTCTTCGTGAGCTTCGCCAGCACCATCGCGGGTGGCTCGTCGGAGATCCAGCGCAACATCATCGCCCAACGGGTCCTCGGGCTCCCGCGGAGCTGACGATGGACTTCACGTTGTCGCCCGACCAGGAGCTGCTGCGCGACACCGCCCGCAGCCTGCTGGCGCGCGAGTGCCCACCGACCCTGCTGCGGGCCCACATGGACGACCCGGCCGCCGCCGACCCCCTCTGGCAGCACCTGCGCGACTACGCGGGCCTCGGCGGCGGACCGCTCGCCGACCTGCACCTGTTCCTGGAGGAGCTCGGCTACGTCGCCGCGCCCGGCCCGTTCTTCACGACGACGGCGCTGTTCGCGCCGCTGCTCCAGGCGGTCGACCACGAGCTCGCGGCAGCGGTGCTCGACGGCGAGATCACCGGCACGGTCGCGCTCGCGGGGGCCGACGGGACGTGGTTGCCGAACGCCGACCCGGTCAAGACCTTCGTCGCCGAGGCCGACCGGGTCGATTGGGTCGCGGTGGTGTCGGACTCGCCCGCGGTGACGCTGCTCGAAGCGCCGCCGATGCGCCTCGTCGCGACGATCGACCCGTCCCGCCGTCTGTTCGAGGTGGACGCGACCGCCGCCGACCGCACCCCCGCGCTCCCGATCGGACGGGACCTCCTCGACGGCGTGATCGGGCGCGCGACCGTCGCGCTGGCGGCGGAGATGGTGGGGACGGCCCGCCGGCTCTTCGACATGACGATCGCCTACGCCAAGGAGCGGGTCCAGTTCGACGTGCCGATCGGGTCGTTCCAGGCGATCCAGCACAAGCTGGCCGACATGGCCCTCGAGCTCGAGCGGGCCACGAGCGCCGTGCAGTACGCCGCCATGGCCGTGGACGCCCACGACGACGACCGCGACCGCGCCGCGCACGTGGCGAAGGCCGCCGCCGGGGCCGCCGCCACCCGGGCGGCCAAGGACGGCATCCAGATCCACGGCGGCATCGGCTACACGTGGGAGCACGACCTCCACCTGTTCATCCGCCGGGCCTACGGCGCCGAGCACTGGCTGGGCACACGCTCGCAGCACTTGAATCGGCTCGCTGACCTGGTGATATAGTGTTTACGCTCTGCATCATAGCTGATACGCTATGGGCATGGCGGATCGTCCCGGTACCCAGACCCTCAGCCGGCTGCGCGCCGGTCTCCTCATCCGCGAAGCCCGCCGGTACGCAGGCCTGACCCAGGCCGAGCTCGCCGCCCGGATCGGCACCAAGCAGTCGGTGATCTCCCGGTGGGAGCGGGGCCTCGACGCCCCGCGGGTCGACACGCTCGCCCGCATCCTCCGGGCATGCGGCTTCGAGGCCGACCTCACCTTCCGCCGCCACGACGACGTCGACCGCGCTCAGCTGCAGGAGAACCTCGACATGACTCCTGCGCAACGCCTGCAGACGGTACGAAACGTGTCCGAGCTCGCCGCCAAGGCCCGCCGGGTCGACCCGGAACACGCCCGTGCCTGAGCCTCTCCAGCCCGAAGAGCTCTTCCGAGTGCTCGCCGAGCACGGAGTTGACTACGTCCTCATCGGCGGTCTCGCCGCCAGCCTGCACGGTTCGTCGGCATTGACGAACGACGCCGACATCTGCCCCGACCCCGACCCTGCCAACCTCGATCGGCTGGCAGCCGCGCTGCGAGACATCGACGCGCGGGTCCGGACCGACGCCGAGCCCACCGGGCTCCCGTTCGCGTACGACGCCGCCTTCTTGAGTCGCATGCGGCTCGTGAACCTCACCACCCGCTTCGGGGATTTCGACATCTCGTTCGAACCGGCGGGTACCGCCGGCTACCGGGACCTCGTCGTGCGCGCGGTCGAGTTCGATGTCGATGGCCTCACGATTCCCGTGGCGGCGTTGTCGGACATCATCCGGTCGAAGGAGACGGCCGACCGCCCGAAGGATCGAGCGACCCTGCCGATCCTCTACGCGCTACGCGACGAGATCGCCGAGCGGGAGGAGCAGTAGAGGTCAGCGGGTGCGCAACGCGCCCGGCTCGTCCAGCCACCGGTTCAACGCCGCAGTGCGGGCGTTGCGCATCACGAGGACGTGCTCGACGGCGCGCCGGACCCGGCGTTGCTGACCGCTGGTCTGCACGACCTGGCGCAGCAGGTAGTCGGCGGCCTTGCCGTGGTCCTCCTCGGCGTAGGCGTGCACCTTGAAGTTCTCGACCTCGATGCCGTAGTGGTCGCGCATGCCCTCGTACATCTTCACGGCGTAGTTCGTGGACGCCGCGAAGCGCTCGCCGGCCCAGCCGAAGGCCGCGAGCCCCTCCTCGTAGGAGCGGCGCATGTAGTACAGCGTGGTGAACACCGAACCGATCGACTCGGGCATCGCCCGGTACGAGAGGAGCTCGTCGTCGGTGATACCGAGCTGGCGAGCCCATTCGATCTTCATGTCGACGTGGTTCCGGTCGCCGGCGAAGCCGGTCTCGTCGGCGAGGTTCTGGATCCAGTGCACGAAGTGCTCGCTGGTCCCGAGGTCGAGCGCATCCGCGTCGGGGGCGTTCGAGACGATCGAACCGAACTCGCTCGTGTACCACTTCCCGAGGAAGTAGTACTCCTTGCAGAGCCGCTTCAGGAGGTCCATCGAGAGCGTCCCGTCGGCGACCCGCTCCCAGACGAGGTTCTTCTCGGTGGCGACCTCCGCCTGGAGGGCCTCGAGGCCGGCCATGAACTCGTCGACCGGCAGGGCGGGCGCGTTCTCGGCCCCGCTCCCCCGGACGTCCCGGAACTCCCGCTGCTGCTCGCCCATCGCTGGCTGCTCCCTGTCTCGTGCGGCCCGACCTGAGGGTAGACTTTTCATGACGCCGGCGTCAGGTTACCGGCGGCGACGCCAGGTACGGCAAGGGGGCCGCCCGTGAACGTCGATCTCGTCCAGCTGGCCGGGCACCGAGGCCGTCTCGCCGAGCACCCCACGGTCGACCCGGTGACCGCCGAGGTGATCCGCGGCGCGATGGAGACCGTCTGTTTCGAGATGGCCACCTACGTGTCCCGCACCGCGACCACGCCGATCCTCAACCAGAGCAACGAGCGCAACGCCACCATCCTCGACGCCAAGGGCCGCTTGGCCGCGCTGTCGGTGGGCATCCCCCAGTTCATGCTCACCTCGACGCTCCCGGTGCGGTTCGCACTCGAGTTCTTCGGCGCCGACAAGTTCCACGAGGGGGACGTGTTCGTCGGCAACGACCCGTACCACGGCGGCGGGCACCTCCCCGACTACAACGTCTTCGCCCCGATCTTCGCAGATGACGGCAAGGGCAGCCGCCGGATGGTTCTCATCGCCAGCATCCAGTGCCACCACGGCGACACCGGCGGCGGCGTGCCCGGCGGCTACAACGTCACCGCCACCGACATCTGGGGCGAGGGCGCGCGCTGGCCCGCGGTGAAGGTCCTCGACCGTGGTGTCGAGCGCCGCGACGTGCTGTACGCGATGCAGGCCAACAACCGCCTGCCCGACTACGTGGGCGACCTGCGCGCCCAGATCGGAGCCGCCCAGCTCGCAGCCACGCGCTTGGGTGACCTGCTCGACCGCTGGGGCGCCGACACGGTCGAGCAGAGCGTCGACTCGATGATCGACTACGCCGCCAAGCGCTTCCGCGAGGAGGTGGCGGCCTGGCCCGACGGCGTCTACGAGGGCGACGCCTACGTCGACCACGACCCGCTGGGCAACCCCGACATCCACCTGCACGTGAAGATCACCGTCGAGGGCGACGACCTCACCATCGACTACACGGGAAGCGACACCCGCCAGGAGATCCAGGCGTGGTCGACCTTCGGCAACACGCGCGGGTACACGATCGGCCAGATCGCCTCGATGATGGACCCGGAGATCCCCAAGAACGAGGGCTTCTTCGACCAGATCAACCTGGTCGTGCCCAAGGGCTGTGTGCTGAACCCGCATCCCGACCGACCGGTGAGCGCGGGAACGCACCATCCCGGCGCCGATGTGGGCGAGGTGATCGCGGTCGCGATGCAGGGGGTGCTGCCCGAGAAGGCGGTGCCCCAGACCTACAAGACGGGCATCCCCACGATCATCGTGGGGGTCGATCCCCGCACGGGCCAGCGCTTCACTGACCACTCCGCCGAGGTGTACGCGGGCTGGTGCAACGCCGCGAAGGGGATGGATGCATGGGGGGCGCAGAACGCGTCGTTCGGCAACCTGTGGAAGGCGACTGCCGAGATCAACGAGAGCCTCTACCCGCACGTGCAGTGGAGCCGCGACTACCGCACCGACTCCGGGGGGGCAGGCCAGTGGCGGGGTCTCTGCGGCAGCCACTACGAGAAGGAGGTGCTCGTCGACGCGAGCGTCTACACGTACGTGGTCGGGATGAAGTACCCGATGCCCGGGATCGCCGGCGGTTCCCCGGGCGAGCCGAACAAGATGGTGATCCGCCACGGCAGCGACGACCCGTTCGTCGTCCGGCACACCGCCGATTGGGTTCCCATCGCGGCCGGCCAGCGGATCATGTACGACTACGGCGGCGGTGGCGGCTGGGGCGACCCGCTCGATCGTGACCCCCGAGCCGTGCTCGACGACGTGCTCGACGAGTACGTGAGCGTCGCCGGGGCCGAGCGCGACTACGGCGTCGTGCTCACCGGCTCGCTCGAAGACCTCACGCTCGAGATCGACGACGACGCCACCGAGCGCTTGCGCACGGAACGCCGCTCGATGCGTCCATAGACCACCGATGCGCTGGTCGAGGGACGCATCGTGGGAGGGCTGATGGGCTACCGGGTCGGGATCGACGTCGGGGGGACGTTCACCGACCTCATCTGCGTGACCCCCGAGGGCGATGTCGTGCTCGACAAGACACCGACCACCCTCGACGACCAGTCGACGGGCGTCATGAACGGTATCCAGGAGCTCGCCGACCGGTTCGAGACGGCGCTCCCCGCCTTCTGCAGTCAGCTCGACATCCTCGTGCACGGCACCACCACCGCCGACAACACGATGATCGAGATGAACGGCGCCGCCACCGGCCTGCTCGTCACCGCCGGGCATCGCGACGAGATCGAGATGCGCCGGGTCCACAAGGAAGAGATCTGGGACCCGTCGTATCCTGCACCCCCGCCCATCGCCCGCCGGCGAGCGCGCATACCCGTGCCCGAGCGCATCAGCTTTCGGGGCGAGGTGCTCCAGCCGCTCGACGAGGACGCCGTCCGCCGAGGCGTGCAACGCCTGCGGAAGTTGGGCGTGCGCTCGATCGCGATCATGTTCCTCTTCAGCTTCGTGAACCCCGAGCACGAGAGGCGTGCCGCCGAGATCGTGCGCGAGGAGTACCCCGACGTCGATCACGTATCGCTCTCCCACGAGGTGATGCCACGAGGGCCCGAGTTCGAGCGCACGTCGACCACGCTGATCAACGCCTACGTCGCGCCGCGGATCGCGTCGTACGTGTCGCGGCTCCAAGAGAAGCTGCGATCGGCCGGCTACGCGGGGCCGCTGCTGATCATGCAGTCGACGGGCGGCGTGATGCCGCCCGACTACGTAGCCCGCCGGGCGGTCTCGCTCCTGGCCTCGGGGCCCACCGGCGGTGTGATGGGGGCGGCCCTCGCTGCGGGCAAGGCCGGCATCCCCGACTTCGTGTCGATCGACATGGGCGGTACCAGCTTCGACCTGTGCCTCGTCCGCGAGGGCCGGCCCGAGATCAAGACCGACTGGAACTGGCGGTACCGCTACTACATCGGTCTCCCGATGGTCGACGTCCAGAGTGTGGGCGCGGGCGGTGGGTCGATCGCCCGCGTGCGTCAGGGCGCGCTGCTGGTGGGCCCCGACAGCGCGGGATCACAACCCGGACCGGTCTGCTACGGCCGCGGCGGCGATCGGCCGGCGGTCACCGACGCCGACGCCGTCCTCGGCTACCTGCCCGTCGACGGCTTCGCCGGCGGGCGCATGACCCTCGACGTCGACGCCGCCCACGAAGCGATCGAACGCCACATCGCCCGTCCGCTCGGTCTCGACGTCGTGGACGCGGCGTGGGGCATCGAGCGGATCGTCAACGCCAACATGGCCAACGCGACCCGCCGGGTGCTCGCCGGCCACGGCGCCGACCCGCGCGAGCTCGCGCTGATCGCCTACGGCGGCAACGGCCCCGTGCACGCGTGGGCGATCGCGGCCGAGCTCGGCGTCGACCGATTCCTCGTCCCGAAGGAGGCCCCGGCGTTCTCGGCCCTCGGCGTGCTCGTCGCCGACTACGTCGTCGACCTCGTGCGCGCCTACGTGGTGCCGTTGTCCCAGGTCGACCTCGGCCGGCTGCACGGCCTGATGGACGATCTCACCGACGAAGCCCGCAAGGAGCTCGAGCCGACCGGGCTCGCGCCCGACCAGATCGACGTCGGGTTGTTCGCGCAGATGTGCTATCCGGGCCAGAACTTCGACATGAGCGTGCCGGTGCCGGAAGCGAGCGCTCTCCACGAACCGGGCCTGCTCGACCTCGCCGAGCGCTTTCACGACCAGCACGAGCACGAGCGCGGCTTCTCCTTCCGGAACCAGCAGCCGCTGCTGCGCGGCGTGCGCCTCACGAGCCGCGGGCACACGCCCAAGCCCTCGCAGCTCGCGCACGTCGGCACGGTCACGGACCCCGAGCAGGCGCGGAAGGGAAGCCGCGCCGCCTACTTCGGCCCCGAGCTGCTCGGGAGCGGCTTCGTCGACACCGTCGTGTACGACGGCGGGCTCCTCGGGCCGGGCGCGGTCCTGGAGGGCCCCGCGCTGGTGGAGGAGCCCTTCACGGTGGTCGTGCTCCCGCCCGGTCACACCGCCCGCGTCGACGAGCAGGGCAACTACGCGATCACCGCCAAGCCCTGAGGCCGGCGCGTCAACCGAGGTCGCCGGCGGGTACGTCTGCGCGCGCAGTCGGCACGCGCGGGCCGCGGCGGACGTGGAAGGCTCCGCGCTCGTACCGCACGGTGTCTCGGCGGATCCAGCTGGGGCAACAGTTGCCGTCGGTTTCGCGGTACACGGGGCTGTACGTGACGAGGCGGCCCGGCTCGACGACGACCGTGCCCCGGTACAGCTCGTCGTGAGCGAGAACGAGTGGGGCTCCGTCGTCGCGCGTCGCGACGATGTCGTAGTCGAGGACGTGGCCGGTGCCCTCGGCGCGGTATCCCACGACCAGCTCGTCGGCGCCGTCACCGGTCACGTCGACGACCTCGGCGGTGACCCGGGCGAAGAGCGCGCCCGCGTACCCGTCGGTGGCCCGGCTCTCGAGCGCGAGCTCCCAGCCGTCGGGCACCGTCGGGGACGGCCGGTAGACGCGTACGGTCCACGGCCGGGACACGAGCACGTCGTCGACGCGTGGGCCCGGCTCGGTCGTCACCACAAGGTCGCCGGCAGCCGTGTGCGCCACGGCGCAGTCGGCATCCGCCGCGTCGAGGAGCGCGCGGCACCCCTGTGTCGGCGGTATCACCTTCGTGCCACCGAGCGGAGCCCCCTCCAGGACG
>DASUUL010000220.1:0-2480 GCA_036374115.1 Acidimicrobiia bacterium
TCGGTGATGATCACCGCGTCGGCGGCAAGCCTCGTGTACTACACCGGCACCGCCCGTCCGTGGGAGCTGTTCCTGTTCGCCGCGGGGGCGATTGCCGGGTTCACGCTGGTCGAGGCATCGGTGTCGCGGGGGTTTCGCTACCGTCTTCGACCCGAGCCGTCGGACGTCGTCGCCCTGGGCAGCGCGTTGAGCTTCGCCTCCGTGGGCCTCGGCCTCGGCACCGCGGTGCTCGTCGGGGTCGTGCTCGACTCGTGGCTCATCTGGCCCGCCGGCGCCTTCGCCGCCACGATCGTCTACGTGCTGGCGTCCGGGGTCGAGATCAGCCTTGCCGAGCGCGCCCGCCGCGGCTGAGCGCACCCGCCGCGAGGCGTTCGCTGAGCTCGCGCAGGCGCCGGCGGGCGCCCGGGTCGTAGGCCTGGGGGTGGGCGCGCGCCTCGCTCTCACCGTCGAAGTAGCGGCCGGTGACGTCGTCGAGCTCGGGGTCGCCGACCAGGCGCACGGTCGCGTGAACGCCGCGCTCCAGCGGGTTGGCGGGGCTCACGCCGGCGTGGGTGACCATCTTTGTCGGCATGTAGGTCGCTGGATGGAGGCAGTTCGCAGTCACCCCGGCCTCGCCCGACTCCTCCGCGAGGTCGAGGGTGAGCATCACCTGCGCGAGCTTGCTCTGGCAGTAGGCCTGGACGCCGTTGTAACCGCGCTCCAGCATCACGTCGTCGAAGTCGATCGGCGCCTGGCCGGCGGAGCTCACGTTGACTATCCGCGCCGGAGCCGAGTCCATGATCAGGGCCAGGAGGCCGCGGATGAGCGCGAAGTGGGCGAGGTAGTTGACCGCGAAGCGCAGCTCGTGGCCGTCGCGGCTCTCCATCCGCCGTCCGTCGCCGGGCAGGGTGACCCCGATCCCGGCGTTGGCGACGAGGGCGTCGAGCCGGCGCTCCCGCTCCAGGATCCAGTCCGCCATCCCGCCGACCTCGTCGAGCGAGGAGAAGTCGGCGCGGTACGAGCGTGCCGCCTCGCTTCCGGTCGTCTCACGGATCCCGTCGAGGGTCCGCGCCAGGCGCCCGTCGTCACGGCCATGGACGAGCACGGTTGCCCCCGCTCGGGCGAGCTCGGTCGCCACACTCTCGCCCAGCCCGTCCGTGGCGCCGGTGACGAGGACCGTCTGCTCGGCCACCGGCTTCACCTCAGCGCACAACCGGCTCGCGACTGCGGGCCAGGCGCTCGACCAGCTCCGCCGCACCTTCATTGCCCGGGGTGGCCTGAAGCCGGCGAGCCATGTCGCCGAGGCGATCGCGGAGGCTCGCGGCGGAGAGCAACCGGTCGATTGCGGCGCTCATCTCGCCGGGCTCGAACGCGTACGTGGCGAGCCGCACGCCGCACCCGGTCTCGTGCATCCGCTGCGCGTTGTCGTGCTGGTCCCAGAACAGCGGCAGCACGATCGTGGGGTTGCCGAAGTGGAGCGCCTCGGTGACCGTGTTGTTGCCGCCGTGGGTGATCACGAGGTCGACGAGGGGGAGGATCGACGTCTGGGGGAGGAACTCCTCGCCGGCCATGTTGTCGGCCAGCTCGTACTCGGCGTGCTGGGGGCCCTTGGACACGATGTAGCGGTGCGGGGTTCCGCCGAGCACCCGGACCAGCCGCTCCATCAGTGGCACGTCGCCCGATCCGAGCGATCCGAGGCTGAGGTAGATCAACGCCCCGTCGCCGTCGACGAGCTGCGTAGGCGGCGACCATTCGGGATCTGTCGTGCGCACGCTGGACCCGAGGTTGTGCCACGTCGCGGGTAGTGAGCGGCTGCGCGGGTAGTCGACCTCCTCGGGGTACAGGTAGAGGTTGAGGAACGGGGACTCGTGGATGAACTCACCCTCCGGGAGACCGGGCGCGCCGCGGGATCGGCAGTACTCGTCGAAACCGGCCCATAGCTCCGCGCTCGCGCGGCGATACTCGTCGCGGAACGACTCCCAGTCCGAGCGGTCGTCGGCGGGCAGCCCCGAGAACGGGGGAGGAAGGTCGGGGTCCTTGATCTCCAGCGGGTTGCAGGAGACGATACGCACCCACGGGGTCCCGCTGGCCGGGATCGCCGGAAACGCGCACACGTTGTCCTCGACGATGACGTCCGGTCGCACCTCGTCGAAGATCTCGCGCAGGCGGTCGTCGACGTAGCGGGCGCCGGCGAGCAGCGCCTCCCACGTCGGGACGATGAACTCGGAGAGCTGTTCGAAGGTGCTCTTGCGAAACACCGGCGCGGTCTCGCGGATGAAGTCCTTCCAGAACTGGCCGGGCTCCTCCTCGACCTCGGGCGGCGGCTGGAGCCGCATCCGCGCCTCCTCGAACCCGCGTGCCTCCAGGGTTCCCGCGAACGACTCCTCGACGATGAACACGACGCGGTGGCCGCGATCCTTCAGCACGTTGCCGATCCCGACGCAGTTGTTCGTCGGCCCGAACGCACCTTCGGGGAAGAACACGATCGTGTGACGGTCGTC
>DASUUL010000221.1:0-2363 GCA_036374115.1 Acidimicrobiia bacterium
GGCACCGCCCGCATGCCGTACCGCCGATTCCTGCCCTGGAACGTGGCCGCGTCGCTCGTGTGGACGGCGGCCGTGATCTCGGCCGGTTATCTCGTCGGGCGGAACGTGGAGCAACTGGTGTCGCGGGCGAGCCTCGTGGTCACCGCGGTGGTCGTCGCCGGCGTGGCGACGTGGTGGCTGGTGCGGCGACGGCGCCGCGCAGCCGGTACGAAGCGCTGACTTCTCGGTCATGACGGGAAAGCGTCGTTTCCGACGGTTCTCCCGTCATCACCGGCAGCGTCGTGCGAAGGTCAGTCGGACTTGCTCTTCTTCTTGCGCTTCTGCTCGGTCTTCCAGGCGCGGACGCGCTGGAACGACTCCGGCGAGTCGATGTCGGCGACCGAGCGGGGGTTGGTGTCGGAGAACGGTGCGGCCGCCGCTTCCCACCCGGGCGGGGCGATGCGCAGGCGTTTCCCGAGGATGGCGAGGAAGATCTTCGCCTTCTCGTCGCCGTAGCCGGGCAGGGCGCGCAAACGGGTGAGCAGCTCGTCGCCCGTGGTCGCGGTGGCCCACACGCGGGCGGCGTCGCCGTCGTACTCGTCGACGATGTGGCGGCACAGGGCGTGCGTCCGCTTCGCCATCGAGCCGGGGAAGCGGTGCAGCGCCGGCTTCGCCTTGAAGAGGGCTTCGACTTCCTCGGGGTCCATGGCGGCGATGGTGGCGGCGTCGAGGCGCTGCCCTCCGAGGCGCTCGCGCAGGGTGAACGGCCCCCGGAAGGCCCACTCCATCGGTACCTGCTGGTCGAGGAGCATGCCGATCAGGAGCGCGAGCGGATCGTCGACGAGATAGGCGTCGGCCTCGCGGTCGCCGGTGACGGGGATCAGGACGTCGGCCACGGTCCGCAATCTACCGGCCTCTCCGCCGCCAGGTTTGGGTGCGGTCGCTTCCGGGCACCGCGAGGGTGATGACGCTGCACCATGCCCGCCCGTCGGGCGTTCCCGCCGCGGTGGCGGCCAGCTTCCCCGACATGGAGGCCGCTCGAGGCGCCATCGAGGCCCTGGAGAACGTGGGCGTCGACGGCGACGACATCGATCTGCTCGGACAGCGCGCCGAGGCGGCCCGCGTGCCGAGCAGCCCCTCGCGTGCCGATCGGCGCGTCGCGGGCCACATGGCGCGGCGGATCGCCCTCGGCGCGGTCGTCGGTGCCGGAGCCGGCGCGCTGGTCGGGGTGGTGCTCGGCCTGATCGTGCTCGCGGTGACGTCGGTGGGGGGCGGCGCCGGGCTGGTGTTCGCCTTCGGGCTCATCGGTGTCGGGATGGGCGTGGTGGTCATGGTCTTCCTCAGCTTCGAGCGCTCGGTGGGCTTCTCCGACGCGTGGCCGCTCACCTTCGAGGACGCGCCCGAAGGATCCGTCTGGGTGGCGATCTACACACGCGACCCGAAGACCCGAGACCGCGCCGATGACGCGCTCGTGCGTCTGCGGCCACTCGAGGTCCGACGCGCCGCCGCCTGAGCGGCTCGACGCTCACCCCGCGACGAGCTCTCCCGCCCGGGACGGCATGCGCATGAGCTCGCTGCCGGGGATGGGTACCGAGAAGTAGTAGCCCTGCACCCAGTCGACGCCGAGTCGCTGCAGCTGGGCCAGCCGCTCGGCGGACTCGACGCCCTCGGCGACGGTGGTGAGCGCGAGCGCCCGCGCCATGGCCGTGACGGCGGCGACGATGGCGGCACTCTCGGCGTCGTGCGCGACGCCTTCGACGAACGAGTGGTCGATCTTGACGATGTCGACCGGGAAGCGGCGGATGTACCCGAGGGACGAGTAGCCGGTCCCGAAGTCGTCGAGCGCGATCTTCACACCGAGGCCCCGGAGTGCACCGAGGGTGTGCTGGGCATCGGCGGGGTCGTGCATGATCGCGGTCTCGGTGATCTCGATGCAGAACCGGCGCGCGTCGATGCCGGTGTCGCGGAGCGCGGCGTCGACCGTGGGTACCAGGTCGGGATCGGCGAGCTGGCGACCCGAGACGTTGACGGCCAGGAGCTCGGGGCGGTGGCCATCCGCGGATGCCTCAGTCCAGCGGGCGAGCTGAGCGCACGCCTCGTGGACGGTCCAGCAGCCGACCGGCACGATGAGCCCGGTCTCCTCGGCGACATCGATGAACTCGCCGGGCGCGAGCGTGCCGCGGGTGGGGTGGTGCCAGCGCAGCAGCGCCTCGGCGCCGATGATGCGATCGTCGGCGAGGCCCACGATCGGCTGGTACTCGACGCGCATCTCGCCGCGCTCGAACGCGTCGCGCAGCTCGAGCTCGAGGTCGAGGCGGGCGACAGCGTGGGCGTGCAGCGCGTCGTCGAACACCTGGTAGCGGGCGCGACCGCGCTCCTTCGCG
>DASUUL010000222.1:0-2874 GCA_036374115.1 Acidimicrobiia bacterium
GGCCGAGCAGCGGAGCATCGGGCCATCGGCGCAGCACCGCCTCGTGCTGGGGCGTGAGGTGGTGGAGGTGGAAGAGCGTGTCGTCGGCGGCGCCGCCGGCCACGAGCACCCGCGTCCACGCCGCGACCTGGTGTTCGAGGAGGCGCGGCTCGACCGCCGCGAACACGCGGTCGGGCGCGCCGACGCGGTCCTCGTACGACGGGTGGAGCGGCGGGTCGTGGGCGAGCGGGTCGCCGCCGCGCGCCACCGTGGCCAGGGCCGGGCCGTAGTCGAGTGCGTGCACGTCGAGTCCGCGGAAGAACGTGGCCGCGTTGGTGTCGGCACCGGGAGGGCCGAGCGAACCACAGCAGATCGACGCGTGCCGGCCGACGTCGTTCAACGCCCCCGCGAGGTAACGCACGACCTGCGCCGAGCCGCCGCGCGGGTAGAAGAGGAGGCCCATCGTGAGCGCGCGGGCGGCGTTGGCGCGGGTCGCGTCGGCGTTGGTCAGAGCTCGGTTTCCCAATCGCGCGACTCGAGTATGGAGCGGACGCGATCGAGGAACGCGGCGGCGTACGCGAGATCGAAGGCCCGGTGGTCGAAGCTGAGCGCGAGGCGCCCGACCGGGCGCACTGCGATGCTGTCGCCCCGTTCCGACTCGACGACCACGGTCCGAGGTACGACCCGGTCGGTCGCGAGGATCGCCACCTGGGGCTGATTGATCACGGGCACCGACAGCACGGTGCCGTACGGACCGGGGTTCGTGATCGTGAACGTGCCTCCCACGACCTCGTCGGGCGAGAGGCGCCGGGCGCGGGCTCGGGACGCGAGGTCGGTGATCTCCCGGGCGATGACCCGCAGCCGCTTGTCGGCGGCGTCACGGACCACCGGGACGATGAGGCCTTCGAAGTCGAGATCGACGGCGACGCCGACGTGCACGTCGGGGTGCACCAGCAGCTCGTCGTCGACGACCGACGCATTCACGTGCGGGTACGCCTCGAGTGCGTCGATCACCGCGCGGGTGACGAAGGGGAGGTAGCTCAGCCCGGGGTGGCGGCGGCGCGCCTGCGCGACCGTCTCGAAGTCGACCTCGGTCACGATCGTGGCGTGGGGTGACGTGGCCTTCGAACGCACCATGTGCTCGGCGGTGCGACGCCGCGCCGAGCTGAACGGTACGGCCTCGTCGCCGGATCGGCGCCGGCGGGGCGCCCGAGGCGATTCCCGGCCGCCGTCACCTTCCGCAACGACCGCGAACACGTCGGCGCGCGTGACACGACCTCCCTCGCCCGTTCCCGTGACGGCGGCGGCGGTGAGGCCGTGCTCGGCGAGCAGGCGGCGCACGACGGGCGAGAGGAACGCGCCACCGGAGACGCCCTCGGGGCGGGGCGGCCGCTCGCGCCACGGCAAGACCACGGTCGTGTCCTCCGGCACGGGGCCGACGGTATCCTCCCCGCGTCGGAGGGCGACGGCGCCGGGCGTCGAGGGTGGAGAAGCATTGAAGCTCCGGGAACGACGGGAGCGGCGGGTCGGCCACAACGGCGTCTCCGCGGACGAGGCGATCACCGACTTCCGGCTCGCCTGCATCTCGCGGGCGATCGACGACCGCGAGATCACCCTGCGCCAGCAGAGCCAGGTCTTCTTCCAGATCTCGGGGGCCGGCCACGAGGCGCTGCTGCTCGGTCTCGCCCGCTCGCTGCGGGCCGGCTACGACTGGTTCTTCCCCTACTACCGCGACCGGGCGCTGATGCTCGGCCTCGGCGTGACCCCGCTCGACATCCTCCTCCAGGCGGTCGGCTCGGCCGATGATCCGGCGTCGGCCGGTCGGCAGATGCCGTGCCACTGGGGTGACCGCGCCCGCCACGTGGTCACCCAGAGCAGCCCCACCGGCAGCCAGTGCCTCCCGGCGGTGGGATGCGCCGAGGCGTCCCGCTACATCGCGCGCCGCGATCTCCCGGGATGCTCCGCCCACGGTGACGAGATCACGTACGTTTTGCTCGGGGAGGGGGCGTGCTCCGAGGGCGAGTTCTGGGAGAGCCTCAACACGTCGGCGCGCCTCGGTCTCCCCGTCCTCTACGTCGTCGCCGACAACGGCTACGCGATCTCGGTGCGCGCCGGCGACCAGTCGCCCGCGCCGATCTCCGAGATGGTGGTGGGCGTGCGCGGGCTCCACGTCACCAAGATCGACGGCCGCGACTACTTCGAGGTGCGTCGCAAGGGCGCGGACGCGATCCAGCGCGTGCGGGCCGGGCAGGGACCGGGTTTGATCCACGCGCTGGTGACTCGTCCGTACTCCCATTCCTTGTCGGACGACCAGAAGAAGTACCGGCCCGAAGGCGAGCTCGTCGACGAGGCCGAGCACGACCCGATCCTCACCCTGGAACGCGCGCTCGTCGGTAGCGGCGCGCTCAAGGCGGAGGAGGCCGAGCAGATCCGCGCCGAAGCCAAGACGACGGTCGCAGAGGCGGCGAAGGAGGCGCTCGTCGCGCGCCGGCCTGATCCCGCCACAGTGACCCAGCAGGTGCTGGGGCCGCCCGCCGTCACCGAGGTGCCGGCCGATCCGGGCGACGGCGGCGGCGAGACCGCGGAGAGCGAGCAGGTCACCTTCGGGGAGGCGATCCGCCGAACGCTGCACGACGAGATGGCACGCGACGAGCGCATCCGCGTCTTCGGCGAGGACGTCGCCGACGCCGACCCGCGGGTGCTCGACGAAGTTCCGGGTAAGGGAGGCGTGTTCGGGATCACGTTCGGGCTCCAGCGCGAGTTCGGCGAGGCGCGCTGCTACAACACGCCGCTCGCCGAGGCCAACATCGTCGGGCGAGCCGTCGGCCAGGCCGTGCGCGGCCTGCGGCCCAGCCCGGAGATCCAGTTCTTCGACTACATCTGGCCCGCGATGAC
>DASUUL010000223.1:0-4306 GCA_036374115.1 Acidimicrobiia bacterium
GGCCGGCGCGTCTACGTTCTCGCCAGCTTCGGGCTCGAGGCGCTCGGCGACACGGTCACGCGGGGCCTGCTCGCCGCCGGCGCCGACGCCGTCCTCGACACCTCGGGCGCCGACGACTCGGTGGTCGCGGCGGCGGCCAACCGCTTCCAGGCCGACCTCTGCCTCGCGCTCGCGCCCGGTGCCGTCGACCAGTGCCGGTGCTGCTACTTCGCGTCCGGCACGTTCCGCTCCGAGGCCGGGTACCGCGTCGCGTCGGCGCTCCAGGACGAGCTCGCACCGCTCTTGCCGGGCGGTACCGCGTGCGGCCGCGCCCACGGGCTGCTCAGAGAGACGCGCATGGCCGCGGTCGTGTGCGAGCTGGTCGAGCGCGGCGACATCGACGCGATGCGCACGCTCGTCACGCGCGCCGGCGACATCGGCCGGGCGATCGTCACCGGTGTACGCCGGGGCTTCGAAGAGGTGCCCGAAGGCGACTGACCCGACCCCCGGAGGCTCAGTCGGTAGCGGACGCGGCGTGCTCGGTCATCGCGCGGTAGATGCGCTCGAGATCCTCGAGGTCGGAGAACTCGATCGTCACGCGGCCGCGCTTGGCCCCCATCGTGACGCGCACGCGCGTCTCGAGGTGCTCGCCCAGGAGCTCCTCGAGCTCGAGCAGGCCGGGTGGGCGCATGCGGCCGCCCTTGCGAGCCCGCTCGGTGGCGCCGTTCCCCGCCGTCTCGCCGTGGCGCCGGACGGCCTCTTCGACCTCGCGCACCGTCAGGCTCTCCTCGGCGGCGCGCTGGGCGAGCCGCTCCTGGAACGCCCGGTCGGGGGTGCCGAGCAGCGCGCGCGCGTGACCGGCGTCGAGACGGCCCTCGCTCAGGAGGCGCTGGATCGCCGGCGGCAGCTGGAGGAGGCGCAGCATGTTCGTGACCGACACGCGACTTCGACCGACGCGCGCCGCCACCTGCTCGTGGGTGAGCTCGAAGTCCTCGATCAGCTGCTGGTAGGCACCGGCTTCCTCGAGCGGGTTGAGGTCGTCACGATGGAGGTTCTCCACCAGGGCGTGCTCCAGCGCCGACGCGTCGTCGGTCGTGCGCACCAGGGCCGGGATCGACTGGAGGCCGGCCCGCCGGGCCGCCCGCCAGCGTCGCTCCCCCGCGATGAGCTCGTAGCCGCCCTCGCCGTCGGCACGCACGAGCACGGGCTGGAGCAGCCCGACCTCGTGGATCGAGTCGGCGAGCTCGCTGAGCGCCGCCTCGTCGAAGTGCTGCCGGGGCTGGTAGCGGTTGGGGTGGATGGCGGTGAGGGGGATCTCCTGGAGCCCGCCGGCCGCCGCCGCGGGCACGTGTGCGCCCTCGGTACCCCCGGGGGGTATCAGCGCCCCCAGGCCCTTACCGAGCCCGCCGCGTCGCGCCACGGCTGACCTCCTTGGCGAGGTCGCGGTAGGCCTGCGCGCCCCGCGACGTCGGATCGAACACGATGATGGGCTGGCCGAACGACGGCGCCTCCGACAGCCGCACCGTGCGGGGCACGACCGTCTCGTACACCTTGGGGCCGAAATGGGTCCGGACCTCGGCCTCCACCTGGTCGGCGAGCTTCGTGCGGGCGTCGTACATGGTGAGCACGATCCCCCGCACGTCGAGGGTGGGGTTGAGGTTGCCCCGCACCAGGCCGACGTTGCGCAGCAGTTGGCCCAGGCCCTCGAGGGCGTAGTACTCGCACTGGATCGGCACGATCACGTCGTCGGCGGCGGCGAGGCCGTTGACTGTGAGCAGGCCGAGCGACGGCGGACAGTCGATGAGCACGAGGTCGTACTCGTCGCGCACGTTGTCGATCGCCTTGCGCAGCTTGAGCTCCCGGCTCATCGCCGGAACCAGCTCGATCTCGGCGCCGGCCAGGTCGATGGTGGCGGGAGCCACGAAGAGGTTCTTCAGGCTCGTGGCCTCGATGCAGTCGTCGAGGGGCGCGTCGCTCATGATCACGTCGTAGACCGAGGAGGCGAGATCGCGGGGGTTGACACCCAGGCCGGTGCTGGCGTTCCCCTGCGGGTCGAGGTCGACGACGAGCACCCGGTAGCCCGCCTCCGCCAGCGCCGAGCCCAGGTTCACCGCCGTCGTGGTCTTGCCCACACCGCCCTTCTGGTTGGCGATCGCCAGCACCCGGGGCAGCTCGATCGGCCCCGGGTCGTCCTGGGCGTGCTCGAGGATCTGGCGGGTGGCACCGTCCGGGGCGTCGAGCAGGGGCGCCTCGAAGTCGGCCGCCGTGGTCGCCCCGGGTGGATCGGGCTCGTCGGAGGCGGCGTCCGCCGCCGGCTCCTCGACCGGCTCGGGCGGCACCGTTCCGGGGGCCGGGACGTCGGCCTCGACTTCGGGTCGAGGGTCCGGCTCCGCCTCCCCGGCGGCGGCGTTCTCGGGCGCCTCCGCGCTCCGGCGGCGGAGCGAGGCGAACGCGCGGCGCCCGCGGCCTTTCAGGTCGTTGTCTGCGCGTGCCATCCGGTGGGTCCGGGTCCCCTCGCTCGTGAACGCCCATGATCGCCGCGCGCACACCCGGGGTCAAGTATCACGCGCGGGACCGGCCCTGGTTTCCTGGCGTGTTTCCCGTGAAACCGACCGTGGCCCGCCGGGCAGGTTCCACGAGAAACCCTCGCGTGGGCGTCCGCCGCATGTTCCACGAGGAACATCGCCCTACCAGAGCGGGCGCTTCGCCGGGATCCCCACCCGCCGGGGCCACCGCCGGCTCACCGGCTCCACCACCGTCAGCACCGCCACCGACACGCCTGCCCGCCGGCGGATCACCGGGCCGGCCAGGCCAAGGCGGCGAAGCCCCGCCGCGGGCCAGCGGGTCTCGTCGGGCTCCGGCGGCTCCGATACCACCAGCCGTCCGCCCCGCTCGAGGAAGCCCACCGCACACTCGGCCGTCACCGCAGGGGCGCCGAAGCTGCGGGCCACCACGAGCTCCGTGCTCTCCCGCCACGCCGGCTCACGGGCCAGCTCCTCCGCCCGCCCGCACGCCACCTGCACCCGTCCGCCCAGTGTGAGGCCCACGACCGCTTCCCGCAGGAATCGGCAGCGGCGCTCGCCGGCGTCGACCAGTACCCCCTGCGCCTCGGGCCACCGGTGCGCCAGCACCAGGCCCGGGATTCCCCCGCCGGATCCGAGATCGAGGAACGAGCGGGGCGGGGGAGCCGCCAGCTCCGCCAGGATCTCGGCGTGCCGAACCTGCTCCTCGACGGGGCCCGGGCCCAGGAACCCCCGCCTCCGGGCCTCCTCGAGCACGTCGAGGAGGCGCGGCGCCACTACGCCCGGCGGATCACGACCCGGCGCCGGGGCTCCTCGCCCTCGGAACCGGTGGTCACGCCGTCCACCTCCGCGATCGCGTCGTGGACCACCTTGCGGTCGGCAGCCGACATCGGCTCGAGCGCCTGCTCGTCGCCGGTCTCGAGCACCTTCTCGGCGAGCTCCCGGCTGAAGTCGGTGAGCGCCTGGCGTCGCTTCGCCCGATAGCCACCCACGTCGACGTTGATCCGGGCGCCGTGGCCGCCGGTGTGGCGCTGCACGACCGTCCGGACCAGCTCCTCCATCGCCGCGAGGGTGGCCCCCCGTGGGCCGACGAGCAGACCGAGGTTGTCGCCCGTCACCTCGACGACCACGGTGTCCTCGTCGTCGACGCGGGTCTCGACGGCCGCGTCGGCGCCGAAGGCCTCCACGAGACCTCGGGTGAAGGTCTCCGCCGTCTCGGCCTGCTCCTCGATGGGAACGTCGCTCTCGTTCACCACTGCTCCCTCGCTCGCGGCGGCCGCGGCCGCCTCCTCCGTCGATCCGCGGCCCCGGCGCCGGCGCCGGCGGCTGCTGCTCCTCGCCCCGCCGTCGTCACCGCGCCCGTCGCCCGACCTGGCGCCGGCCGGTCGGGCGCCGCCGCCGTCGCGACCGCTCCTGCCGCCGTTGCCGCCCGATCGGGCCCGACCGCCACGGGTCCGACGCCGTTCCCGGCGCTGCCGTTCACCGGGCTTCTCCCTCGACACGGGCTTGACCCGCGCCCGGATCCGCGCCTCCCGGCCGCCCAGGCGGCCCAGCAACCCCGGCTTCGGCTCGTCGACCACCTCGTACTCGAGGTCCTCCTCGGCCACACCCAGCTGATCGAGGGCCGCGTCGATGGCGTCGGCCAGGGTCTTGCCGGTGGTCTCCACCCACTCCATCGCCGCGACCTACCGCTTCCGCTTCTTGTTCCGCTTCCGGCGCGCCTGCCCCGAGCGGCTCTGACCCCCACCACCACGGGTACCGCCTGCCGGCGCGCTGGGCTTCGGGCGTGCCGGCGGCGGCGCCGG
>DASUUL010000224.1:0-4191 GCA_036374115.1 Acidimicrobiia bacterium
CGGGATCAACACCGGGTACTGCACCGTCGGGAACTTCGGGTCGGAGGAGCGACTCGACTACACGATCGTCGGCGGCCAGGTGAACGCCGCCTCCCGCCTCGAAGTGACCGCCGAGCCCGACCAGATCCTCGTTTCGCACCAGACGTGGGCGTTGATCAAGGATGCGATGCGATGCGAGCCGGTCGGCGAGATCAAGGTGAAGGGCATCGCCCATCCGCTGCTCACCTACGAGGTCGTGGGCGCGATCGACGCGGATGCGACCCTGGCAGCCGGCTCGACCGAGCAGTAGCTCCCGACGCCGTCGAGACGCGGGACCCCGTGTGGAAGCCGATGTGAGCGAGCCGGCCGATCCGCTCCGGGAGCGGGTGGCGGCACGGGTGGGCGAGCCGATGGGCGCGTCGGGCCCGGCACCGGCTCCCGACGAAGTCAACCTGCCGATGATCCGCCAGTGGGTGGACGCGCTCGACGACCGCAACCCCGTGTATCTCGACGCCGGGATCGCGGCGACGACGCGGTTCGGCGGGATCGTCGCGCCGCCGGCGATGCTGCAGACGTGGACGATGGGGCGCCCGAGGATCGAGGGGATCGCCGCGCGGGGTGGCGCGGCGGACTCGATCGACCCCGACAGCCCGATCGCCGTCCTCGCAGCCGGGGGCTATCCCGGCACGCTCGCGACCAACTCGGAGCTCGAGTTCGTGCGCTACCTGCGCCCGGGGGACCGGCTGCAGTCAGCGACCGCACTCGAGTCGATCTCGGAGCGCAAGGAGACCGGGTTGGGTGAGGGCTACTTCGTCACCTGGGTGACCACCTACACCGACGCCGCCGACGCCGTCGTGGGCCGCCAGCGGTTCCGCATCTACAAGTTCGCCCCGGCGAGCGGAGGCGGGCGGCGCGGGGGCGGGAAGGCCCGGCCTCCGGCCCCGGTCGAGGACCCGGTCGGGGAGGAGTTGCCCCCGTTCGAGCTGGACGTCACGGCGACGGTCGTGGTCGCCGGTGCGATCGCCTCTCGCGACTTCATGCCGGCGCACCACGATCGTGACTTCGCAACGGCTCAGGGTGCGCCCGACATCTTCATGAACATCCTCACCACCAACGGGTACGTCGCGCGCTACGTCACCGATTGGGCCGGGCCGGAGGCGATGCTCCGGAGCATCGCGATCCGCCTGGGCGCGCCCGCGGTGCCCGGGCAGGTGCTGCGGTTCACCGGCGTGGTCTCGGGAAAGCACATGGAAGCAGGCGAGCGGGTCGTCGAGGTGGCGGTGCGGGCGACCAACGACCTCGGCGACCATGCGACCGGGACCGTGATCCTGACCCTGCCGTCCGACGGAACGGCCGACGGAACGGGCGACGGAACGGGCTGACTCGGACCGAGCGACGCGGCGGCGTCGAGCCCCCGCTCGCGAGGCTCAGGAATCGCTCCCGGGGGCGATCGGTCGCATGGCGGGCGATCCCCGCAGGAGCACGAACACGAACAGCGCACCCGCGATCCCGACGCCGGTGATCGTCCAGAGCGACACCTGGGACGCCCGCTCGAAGGCGTCGTCGGCGGCGTCGACGAGCGCGGTGGCCCTGGAGCCCGAGAGCTCCCCGGCCGCGGTCTGCGCACCCTCGATCGAGCTGTCGGCCGCCTGCGCCTGGGCATCGGTGAGCCGCGTCGTCGCCGGTCCGACCTCGGAGCTGTACACGCCGGCGAGCACGCTGCCGATGAGCGCGATGCCGAGCGCAGCGCCGACCTGACGGCCCACCTGGTTCACCGCCGAGCCGTCGCCCGCCTTCTCGACCGGGAGTGCGTTCATGACGGCCGCGGTCGCCGGTGGGAAGCCGAGCCCGAGGCAGGCGCCGATCAGGAGGAGCCCGAGCACGACGACGAGGGTTCCCGAGAGCACGCCGAGCAGCGAGACGACGAAGGCGCCCGCGCCGACTCCCGACAGGCTGGCCACGAGGAGGCGACCGGGGCCGAAGCGCTCCATGAGCCGGGGGGTCAGGAGCGAGGCCGGCGGGTTCAGGACTCCGACCGTCAGCATCAAGAGGCCGGCGGCGATCGCGGAACGGCCCTCGACCGATTGCAGGTACTGCGGGACGACGAACTCGACGCCGAAGAAGGCGACGTAGAAGAGGAGGAGCGTCACGAACCCGGCGAGCACGACCGGCTTGGCGAGCACGCGCACGTCGAACAGCGGATCGGGGTGACGCAGCTCGTGGCTCACGAAGCCGGCCAGCGCGAGCAACCCGATCGCCAAGCCGGCCACGATGTCGGGCTCGGTCCACCCGCTGTGGGGTCCTTCGATCACGGCATAGACCACCCCGGCGAGGGCGAGCACCGAGAGCACCGCGCCGATCATGTCGAGCCGGGGCGCCCCGGGCCGGCGCGACTCGGGGAGCAGGACGATCGCGCCGACGAGGCCGCCGAGCGTCACCGGCACGTTGACCAGGAACGCCGAGCCCCACCAGAAGCTGTCGATCAGCGCACCACCGATCACCGGCCCCATGGCGACACCGATGCCGGCGACGAGCGACCAGATCGCGATGGCGCGGCGGCGCTCCTTGGGCGGGAAGATCACCGCGATGAGCGAGAGCGCGGGCGGGAAGATCAGGGCGGCGGCGATCCCCATGCCCGCTCGGTAGGTGATCAGTGCCGGCGGCGAGCTCGCGAAGGTCGCGAGCAGCGAGGTCGCGGCGAACAGCGCCAGCCCGAGACAGAAGACCCGTTTGCGCCCGAAGTGGTCGGCGAGCCCGCCACCGAGTAGCACCAGGCCGGCGAGGGCGATCGTGTAGGAGTCCATCACCCACTGGAGCTCGGCGGTGGTGGCGCCGAGGTCGGCGGAGATGTCGGGCAAGGCGACGTTGACGACGGTCGCGTCGACCGTGCTGATGAAGATGGCGAAACACACCACCACGAGCGCGAGCGACCGGTGCCGCACCGCGACGACGGGTTCGTCTGCCGCCACGCTGCCGCGGAGATGCGAGTGGTGCGGATTCTCCACGGTCGAGACCTCCTGCCCAGCCCGGCGGCGGCCGAGGGCACGCAAGCTAGCGTCGAGGAGGACGACAGGCGAAGGCTGGAGAGCGCGCCCCCGGCAGGATTCGAACCTGCGACGCACGGTTTAGGAAACCGACGCTCTATCCCCTGAGCTACGGGGGCGGGGCCGGTCGAAAAGGTGGTCGAAAACGAGAGCACCGACCGGCGTGTTCCATCGTACCGGCGAGTGCGCGGAGGAGCGGCTACTCGAGCGGGTCGGTGCGATCGTTCAGGTCCGGACTCGAGCGGCGCACGGCCGCGCCGTCATCCGCTCCTCGGCGGGATGCCGCAGTCTGCCCGCACGGCCTCGAGCGGATCCCCGGCGCGCGCCAGGTGGTCGATGGCCTGGAAGTCGGTCGTGCACCGCGCCCCCCGCGCGAATCCCTCCGCGAGCTCGGCGGCGGCACCCGGCCGGTCGACCCCGCCGACTCTGGGGGTGATGCCGGGGTAGTCGAACATCCCCACCTCGTAGAGCGACAACGACGCCACGAGCCCCGAGAAGTGGTGCTCGAATCCGGTGGCGCTCGTGAGCATGGCCTGGAGCGCGAGCTCGCCGGGCGCGTCGGGTTCGTAGCCGGCGAGCACGTGGCTGAAGTCGTGGGAGACGAGGCTGACAGCGCCGCCACCCGCTTCGCCCGGGAACGACAGCTGCCAGCGTTCGTGGAACTCGAAGTAGGCGCGCCCGAGGCTGCCCGTGGGGCAGTCGCCGAGCGACCGCAACCGGGCGCCGAGCGCAGGGTCGTCGGCGCGCACGCCCGGCTCGACGGCGGAGGTCTCCCGGAACCGGCTCCAGTCCTTCATGAGCTCGGCCCGCTTGTCCATGAGTGCGTCGCGCGCGACCACGAGCAGCGGCGCGTCGACCGTGAGGGCCTGCGCGTACTCCTCCGCCCGGTCGGCTTGCGCAGCGGTGGCGGGATGACGGCAGAACTCGACGACGACGAGCAGGTCCACGACGCGGCGACGGTCCTGTTCGTCGACGGCGCCAGCCAGGCCGGCGGCGTCGAGCGGACCGAGCGTGGCGACGTCGGCGTCGACGCCGAAGTAGCCGTGCAGCAGGTTCTGGATCAGGCCGTGCTGTTCGGGTGTCGGGCCGTCGCCGACGGAGGCGGCCCCGAGCAGGCCGCGTGCGATCGCGAGCGCATCGGTCATGGCGGAACGGTACCGTCCGCACG
>DASUUL010000225.1:0-4244 GCA_036374115.1 Acidimicrobiia bacterium
GAGCTGCGGCACCTCGGGCGACAGGAGCACCTGGTTCGCGGGCTTGCCCGTGGGCGCGGCGCCGGCGCGCACGACGAGGTCGGGGACGTGCGCGGTCGCGAACGCCGGGTTGCGCAGCAGCGGGTCGTAGGTCGACACCGCGAGATCACCCGATCGCAGCGCGGAGATCGGATCGGCGACGACGGGCCAGCCGGCCGCCGCGGCGAACCGCTGCGCGGTCGCGGCGGTGACACCGGCACCCCAACCGGCAACGACGACCCCACGCGCCTGCGCGGCAACGGCCGCGGTGACACGCTCGATCGTGTCCTCGCCGGGGTGGCGATCGGGCGGGACGACGTGTGTCCACACGCGCCCGCCCGCCCGGCCCGGTGCGTCGACGAGCGGCGCCCCGGTCGGCACGAGCGGCTCGCGGAACGGAAGGTTGAGGTGGACGGGGCCGCTCGGGGGTCCGTTCGCCTCGGCGACCGCCCGGGACGCGATGGCACGCCAGGCGGCCCCGACGCCGGGCAGGTCTTCGGGCACGCCGGCGTCGCAGTGCCAGCGCACGGCGCCTCCGTACAGGCCGACCTGGTCGATCGTCTGGCCCGCGCCGGTGTCGCGCAGCTCGGGCGGCCGGTCGGCGGTGCAGACGATCAACGGCGCCCGCCCGTGGTGTGCCTCGAGCACGGCGGCGTGGAAATGCGCGGCCGCGCTCCCCGACGTGCAGAGCACGAGGCCCGGTCGCCCCGAACCCTTGGCGGTGCCGAGGGCGAAGAAGGCGGCCGAGCGCTCGTCGACATGTACGTGGACCCGGATGCGATCGTCCGCCGCGAGGGCCAGTGCCAGCGGCGCCGACCGGGAGCCGGGCGCGATGCAAGCGTCGGAGAGCCCGGCCCGGGCCCATTCGTCCACGAGGGCGCGGGCGAACGCGGTGGTGGCGTCGCGGGTCATGCGAGGATGCCGGCGTGCGCCGGATCTTCGTGCACGGCTTCACCCAGACCGCCGCCTCGTGGAACCCGGTGATCCGGGCCGTGCCGCCGGGCCCCGAGTCGATCGCGCTCGACGTGCCGAGCGACCGGGACTTCGCCGCCACCGCGCTCGCGATCGGCGGCGAGGGCGGCCGAGGCACGTACGTCGGCTACTCGATGGGCGGGCGGCTGTGCCTGCGGCTGGCACTCGATCGGCCCGAGCTCGTCGAACACCTCGTACTCGTCAGCGCGTCGCCGGGAATCGCCGAGCGCGCGCAGCGCCACCGCCGCCGCCTCCTCGACGAGCAGCACGCGCAGGCGATCGAGCGCGAGGGTGTCGACGCGTTCCTCGAGCAATGGCTGAACCAGCCGCTGTTCCGCACCCTCGAAGGCGAGGCCCGGGGGATGGGCGTGCGCCAGCGCGATCCCGCCGTCCTCACCCACCAACTCCGCGTGCTCGGGCAGGGCGTGATGGAGCCGTTGTGGGACCGGCTCGCCGAGCTGGGCATGCCGGTCACCCTGGTCGCCGGCGCCGGTGACGACACCTACGTCGGTCATGCGCGAGAGATGCGCACGGTGGTCCGGCACGCGCGCCTCGAGATCGTCGAGGGCGCCGGTCACGCCCTGCACCTCGAACGCCCGGAGGCGTTCGTTCGGGTGCTCTCGTCGTAGCGTCACGCCAGGACCAGGCCCACGGTGACCAGCATCGCGACCGCGAGCTCGAGGCGCGAGGTGCCCACCAGCGCCGCCACCAGGGACGGCGGGTCGGTGCGCGTGAGCACGAGCTGCAGCGGCCGGATCGCGAGCGGCAACGCCAGCCAGCCCAGCAGCGCCCACGCGGTCGACGTCACCGCGATCGCCCCCACCGCGACGAACGCGACCACGAGGCAGCCGGCGTAGAGGAGACGGGCGGGAGTCGCGCCGAGGCGGACGGCCAGCGTGCGCTTCCCGGCGACGCGGTCGCCGTGGATGTCGCGGATGTTGTTGGCGAGCAGGATGGCGCACGCGAGCAGGCCCACCGCCACTGCGCCCCACCACGCTGCCGCCGGTACCCGTTCGATCTGCACGTAGGTCGACCCCGCCGTGGCGACGAGCCCGAAGAACACCAGGACCGACAGCTCACCGAAGCCCGAGTACCCGTAGGGACGCGGCCCGCCGGTGTAGAGCGCACCGGCGGCGATGGCGGCGGCGCCGACGATCAACAGACGGAGGTCGACCACGATCGCCAGCGCGAGCCCGACCACCGCGGCGAGGCCGAACGCGAGCGCAGCGGCCGTGCGAACGGCGCCCGGCGTCGCCACCTGCGACGCCGTGAGGCGCAGCGGGCCCGCCCTGACGTCGTCGGTGCCGCGCACCCCGTCGGAGTAGTCGTTGGCGTAGTTGACGCCGACCTGCAGCGCGAGCGCGACCACGAGCGCCGCCAGCGCCCGCCACCAGATCACCCGGTCCGCGGCGGCGTAGCCGACGGCCGTGCCCACGAGCACCGGCGCGATCGCGGCCCCGAGCGTGCGCGGTCGCGCGCCGGCGACCCACTGCGCCGCCGTGGTCACGGGCGTTTCGGATACCGCTCGAACTCGGGGCGGCGCTTCTCGAGGTAGGCCTGCTTGCCCTCCTGAGCCTCCTCGCTCATGTAGTAGAGGAGGGTGGCGTCGCCGGCGAGTTGCTGGATGCCGGCGAGGCCGTCGTCGGCGGCGTTGAGGGACGCCTTCAGCATCCGCAGGGCCAACGGGCTCTTGGTGAGCATCTTGCGGCACCAGTCGACGGTCTCGATCTCCAACCGCGCGAGCGGAACGACCTTGTTGACCAGACCCATCTGCAGCGCGTCGTCGGCGTCGTACTGGTCACACAGGAACCAGATCTCGCGTGCCTTCTTCTGTCCGACCATGCGCGCGAGCAGACCCGACCCGTAGCCCCCGTCGAAGGACCCGACCTTGGGCCCCGTCTGGCCGAAGCGGGCGTTGTCGGCGGCCACCGTGAGGTCGCAGACCACGTGGAGGACGTGCCCGCCGCCGATGGCGTAGCCGGCGACCATCGCCACTACGGGCTTGGGCAGGCGACGGATCTGGACCTGGAGGTCGAGGACGTTGAGACGCCCGATCCCGTCGTCGCCGACGTAGCCGTCGTCGCCGCGGATGCGCTGGTCGCCCCCCGAGCAGAACGCCTCCGACCCCTCCCCGGTGAGGATCACGACCCCGATGGCGGGATCGTTGCGTGCCCGCTCGAACGCGTCCTGGAGCTCGAAGAGCGTGCGCGGCCGAAAGGCGTTGCGGACCTCGGGGCGACAGATGGTGATCTTGGCGATTCCCTCGGCGGTCTCGTAGCGGATGTCGCCGTAGTCGGCGTCGGCGCCGGGCTTCCACTCGAGGGCAGGCTCGATCGTCGTCATGGGGTCCTCGACGGGGCTGGAGACGCGGGGCTGGGACTCGGGCTTCAGGGACTCTGGGAGTGATCGCTCCTACGGATCTACGGTACCTCGCCCCGTCGGGGCGGAGCGAGGCGTGGTTTCCGCTGCCCGCCCGCGGGGGAACAGGTCGTGGAGCGGCCGGTGACGCGATCGTGCGCCCGGCGCGAGTCCGAACCAGAGGACTGTCGAACCCGACGGAAGGAAGAGCTCACATGGACGGTGTCGAGGGCAAGAAGGACGAACTCAAGGGCCGCGCGAAGGAAGCCGCCGGCGACCTCACCGAGAACGAGGATCTCAAGGCCGAGGGGAAGACCGACAAGGCCGGCGGCAAGATCAAGCAGGGTCTCGAGGACGCCAAGAACAAGGGCGAGGAGCTCGTCGACAAGGTCAAGGGGAAGATGCAGGGTCGCTGACACGCAGGCGGCCGGCGTGCCGACGCGCGCCGGCCCCTGTCAGTCGACGATCGTGAAGACCTGGACCAGCCCCGTGATGTCGAGAACCTTGCGAGTCGACGGCTGGACACCCCGCAGCTCGAGCTCGCTCGAACGCTCGCGCACCCGCTTGAGCGCACCCACGAAGACGCCGAGGCCGGAGGAGTCGATGAACTCCATCCCGCTCAGGTCGACCGTGACGCGCGCGGCGCCGCCGTCGATGAGGCGGTAGAGCTCGTCGCGAAGCGCCGGCGACGTGTAGACGTCGACCTCACCCTCGATCCGGAGAACCGCACCGTCGGGCTGTTCCTCGGCGGAGACCCGGAAGTTGCCGGACTCGCTCGCAGCGGTGGTACCGGGACCGGTCATGAAGCAGCAGCCTACCGATCGGTCAAGGGCAGCTCGAACCACACCACCGTTCCCGACTCCGACGTCGCGCTTCCCCACCCGCTCGCCAGGGCA
>DASUUL010000226.1:0-9020 GCA_036374115.1 Acidimicrobiia bacterium
ACGGCCACGGCGTCTGCACGTCGTCGGGGGGCGGCGGCCCGTAGCCGAAACGGGCAATGTGCTCGTACCAACCGCCGTCCCACGCGAAGAACCCGGCGAAGCGCACCCTGGCGCCCGACGACCCGGCGACGACCACGACGACCGCCGAGACGGCGCGCGAGACGAGCCACGGGAGCACGACCGCTCGCCACGGGAAGAGGCGGCGCGCCTCGTCGAGCCCGGCCACCGGGCGGGCGCCGGCGCCGGGAGCGCCGGGCGCGCGAGCCGGAGCGTCCAGGTCCATAACTGCACCGCCAAGGTTGGCACCACCCTCCGGTCCGTGCGAGGACCTCACCGGCGTGGCGGCAGGGCGGCGCGGGGTGCTGCTCCCCCGAGCGTCAGCTGCGCGCCCGCCGGGCGCCCTGCACGTGGTCGCTGAACTGGATCGAGATCCGGTCCATCGACGACGTCCAGTTGGGCACGCTCATGGTGACGACCCGCCCGCCGCCGCCCCGGGGGGTGCTGACGACGGAGATGGTGTCGTCGGGCTCGGCGGAGCCCGACGACGGCACGAAGATGTCGGCACCGGCGAGGAACGGGAGGCCGTCGAAGCGCGCCATCGGGCCCGACAGGTCCGTCTGCCCGTCGTTCTCCTCGTCGAAGGCGAAGATGGCGATCGCGCGCTTCTCGAGGGGCGCGATCTCGGGGGTGATGACATTCTCGCCGTCGATCTCGAGGACGTCGTTGGCTCCCTCCTGGTCGCCCCACCATTCCTTGTAGCGGATGACGGCCATGCCGGAGTTCTCGTCGGTGGGATTCAACAGCGCGTTGATCCCGCCTTCCACGGGCGACGTGAGGAGCCGGACCCACGAGTCGCTGCGGATGAAGGGCTCGTAGTACAGGTGGTGCGTGGACGCGTCGGGCCGCACGATCGCGAACTCGTAGCGCTTCTTGCCCCTGGCCTCGAACGGCCCCCAGGAACCGTCGCCCTCGAGCGGGAAGGTGGCGTCGGGCCGTTCCCGGACGCGTTCGCCCGTCTCGGCGTCGACCTCGTAGATCTCGAGCTCGCCGTCGGCTACCCCCGAGTTCTCGGGGAAGATGATCGCCCGCCCGGCGAGCTCGACGTTACGTTCGGGCGCGAGCTTCGTGGTCTCGGGCTCCTCACCGGTGAAGAACGTGTAGATCTCCTCGAAGGTCTCCGGTGAGGTGACGACCTGAGTGTGCGTCTGGTCGGGGAAGTGGGCGTTCTCGGCGCCGCCGATCTGCTGGTCGTCGTTCCCCTGTCCCCACACCGCGAGCGTGGTCACGCCGCCCGGCGGATCGTCGCTCGGGGCGCCGTCCAGGTTCACGTAGTGCGCCACGCGGGCGGCTCGTTCGGGCGAGCTACGCAGGTAGGTCTGCATGAGGCGGGTGCCGAGAGAGTGACCGAGGAGGTCGACCCGGTCGGCGCCGGTCTCGGCGAGCAGGCCGGCGACGAGCTCGTCGAGCCGCGCGAACACGTCTTCCTCGGTCTCGATCCCGAAGCCCGAGTCGTAGTCGAGCACGGCGATCGCCTCGGCCGGGTAGCCGTTGCTCGTGAAGCGCTTCGCCTGCGTCTCGAACTGTGCCCCCGAACCGAAGAATCCGTGCACGAAGACGATGGGGCGCAGAGGAGCATCACCGCCGCCGGCGGCGGCCCGCACCGGCGGAATGGCGGCGACGACGCAAACCACGAGGGCCAGCACCGCCACCCACCACGCCCGCCGGCCCCACGAACCCACCCTCACGTCGTTCATCCGCCCCCCAGAGAACATTTCAAGCGCCTTGATATTCAAGGGAGCCGGGCGACCCCGTGTCAAGCGGCGGTGCCTCCGTGCCACGATGACCCCATGGGCGAGCTCCCGAGGCCGACCTACCTCGTCAAGCAGCTACAGGAGGCGCTGCGACTGCGCCTCGTCGAGATCACCCGCCGGTTCGAGCTCACGACCGGCCAGTACACCGCGCTCAGCGTGCTCGCCAAGTACCCCGGCATCTCTTCCTCGCAACTCGCGCGGCTCACGTTCGTGAGCCCGCAGGCCGCCAACGAGACGGTCGCCGCTCTCGAGCGCAAGCGACTGCTCGCGCGCTCGGTCGCCAAGACCAACCGCCGGCGTCTCGAGGTGAAGCTCACCCGCGCCGGGATCTCCACGCTCGCCAAGTGCGACGAGCTCGTCGACGAGCTCGAAGCCGAGATCTTCTGCGGCGTCAGTGCGCGCGACCGCGCACGGTTCCACCGGATGCTCCAGTCGTGCCTGGACGCGCTGAGCCAACCGGCCCCGGCTACCTCCCCGACGAGCCGAGTCGGCGCCGCCCGGCCTCGAACACCCTGACGGCGAGCTCGGCGGCCCGTTCCCGGCGCCGGAGCTCGGCGTGGGCGTCGCGCGCGACGCGCTTGGCTTCGCGCAGGTTCGTCCGTGCGTGCTCCACATCGGCCTCGGCCTGGGCGACGCGTTCGTCGGCGGCAGTGGCCGCGGTCGCCGCCGCGTCGGCCTGCCCACGAGCGGCGCGCACCTCCGCCTCGGCTTCCGCCAGCTCGGCGCGCTCCTCCGCTGCGCGCTCCTCCGCTGCTCGCGCCTTCCTTCCCCGGTCGGTCGTCCGCGGTGCCTCGGGAGCGGCCTTCGCGGCCGGCGCAGCCGGCCGCGGCCGGTCGGACCGGCGAACCGCGGGACCGGTCGCCGGGAACCCGACCGGCCCGGGCGTGTCGCGCACGTGCCGCCCGGCTCGGAGTGCGTCGGCGCCGGCGGCGTCGACGCTGCCGGCCTCCAGGGTGGCGAGGACCGGTTCGCGGTAGGGGGCGGGGTTGTCGGTGATGCGGGCGGCGATCGCCACCGCCGCATCCGCGGCCGCCGCCAGCGCGTCGCGCCGGCGCGCCGTCGCGGCACGGACCTCGCCGGCGGCCCCGGGACGAGCGCGCCCCTGCGCCGCCTGCAACTCCTGGGTTCGATCCACCACCTCGTCGACGAGCCCGGGTGCCTCGCGCGCGAGCTGGTTCAGCGCCCAGGCGGCCGTGGTCGGCCGGCGCGCTCGAGCGATCTCCTTGGCGGCACCGGAGTCGCCGGCCTCGCGGAGGCGGTCTCGCAGGGCGTTCCTCGTCGCCGTGAACCGGCTGGGCTCGACCCCGTACAGCTCGTCCAGTGCGTCGTCCAGCACACTGCGAGGTTACGGCGGGGAGCTGCGATGGTTCGCCGATCGCCGGGCGTGTCAAGGTTGCTGCCGTGCTCGTGGATCCCGAGCTCGCCGCGGAATACGAACGCGCCGGCTATTGGGGACGGCGGACGCTGAGCTCGATCGTCGGCGACCGGGCGCGCACCCGTCCCGCCGCCGCCGCGTACCTCGAAGGCACGACCGTCTGTACGTGGGCCGACTACGACGAGCTCGCCGACCTCATCGGTGCCGGTCTGCTCGCCGCCGGCCTCGCCCCCGGCGACCGCGTCGCCGTCTTCGTGCCCGACGGCGCGCTGGTGCACGCCCTGTTCCTGGCCGCGGAGCGCGCGGGTCTCGTGACGGTCGGGATCGGGACGCGGGCCGGCGATCGCGAGCTCGCACACCTGCTGCGGCACACCGGCGCGGCCGCCGTCGTAACCCCCGATCCGGCCGGGGGCGAGCTCACTCGGCGCCTCGATGCTCTCGACGTCCCCTCGCTCCGCCTCCACGTCATGGTCGACGCCCACGGTCGAACCACGGTTCGGGAGCGCGCCGGAGGACGAACACGTGTGCTCCGCGTGCACGCGGACCGTGCCCGGCTCGAGCGGACCGCCCTCGGCCCGAACGATCTCTTTCTCCTGAACTCCACCTCGGGCACGACGGGGCTGCCGAAGTGCGTGACCCAGTTCCAGAACCGGTGGTTCTACTTCCACACGCTCGCGGCCCGGGCGGGACAGCTCGGCCCCGACGACGTCTTCATGAGCCTCCTGCCGGCACCGTTCGGCTTCGGGCTGTGGACGGCGCACTTCACGCCCACGATCCTCGGGGTGCCGACGGTCGTCACCCCGAGGTTCTCGGCCGAGGAGGCCCTCGACCTCGTCGAGCGCCACCGCGTCACCGTGCTCTGCTGTGTGAGCACGCAGTTCCTCATGATGCTGCAGAGCCCGGCGATCGACGACGTCGACCTGAGCTCGCTGCGGGTCATGTTCACCGGCGGCGAGGCGGTCCCGCCCGAGCAGGCCGCCCGCTTCGAAGACCGCACCGGCGCCGCCGTCCTCCAGTTCTACGGGTCGAACGAGACCGGCGCCCTCAGCTGCACCACCCTCCGCCACACGCGCGAGCAGCGGCTGCGCACCGCCGGCCAGGTGATCCCGGAGATGCGCGTCCGCGTGTTCGACGGCGACGGCACCGACGTGACCGCGCTCGGCGGCCCGGGACAGCCGGCGGCGAGGGGCCCCGCCCTGTGCGCCGGCTACTTCCGCGACGAGGCCGCCAACCGTGAGCTCTTCACCGACGACGGGTGGATGCTCATGGGCGACGTCGTCACCGTCGACGACGACGGCTTCCTCACGGTCATCGGGCGCATGTCGGACTTCATCGTCCGCGGCGGCAAGAACCTCAGCGCGGCGCAGATCGAGGCCGAGGTCGGCGCCCATCCTGCGGTCGACCTCGTCGCCGCCGTCGCCGTTCCCGACCCGGTCTTCGGCGAGCGCGTCGGAGTCGTGGTGACGACCGTCCCGGGCGCGCCCGTCGACCTCGACTCGCTGTGTCGGTTCCTCGAGGATCGCGGGGTGGGCAAGGAGCTGTGGCCGGAGCACCTCGCCGCGATCGACGAGATGCCGCGGTCTTCGGGCGGCAAGATCGCCAAGGGACTCCTCCGGGACCGGCGACGCGAGCTGTTCCCCTCGAGCGGGCAGCCCTGACGCTCACTCGACCGGGAGAACAGGAGAAGCAACTCGACCGGTAGGGTCCCGTCGACCGGACGACGGCGCCGACCATGGGGAGCGACGGTGATCACGGCACACCCGGAGCGATGGGATCGCATGGCCGACGTCGTCGTGCTCGGCTCGGGCGCCGCCGGGCTGGCGGCGGCGACGCTCGCCCACGACGGGGGCGCCGACGTGGTCGTGCTCGAGAAGGCCGACCTGATCGGCGGCACCACCGGCGTGTCCGGGGGTATGCCGTGGATCCCGATGAACCGGCACATGGCCGAGGTCGGTCAGTCGGACAGCCGCGAGGAGGCATTGACCTACATCCGCCGGCTCACGCTCGGCCGCGAGCCCGATCCCGAGCTCGTCGAGGTCTACGTCGACACCGCGTCCGAGATGCTCGACTACCTCGAGACGAAGACACCCCTGCGCATGACGGCGCCGAAGACGTTCAACGACTACTACGCCCACCTCCCGGGCGGGAAGCCCGCGGGGCGCTCGATCGAGCCCGCCCCCTTCGACGCCCGAGGCGAGCTCGGAGGGCTGGCTGCGAAGGTGCGGACGAGCCCGCACCTCCCCCGGCTGACGATGGACGAGGGGGCGAAGTTCCTCCGGGGCGACGAGCCCCCGGACCTCTCCCTCGTCGCCGAGCGCGAAGCCGCCGACGTACGCGTGCTGGGCCCCGCACTGGTCGCGGCCCTGTTCAAGGGGCTGCTCGATCGGGGCGTGGAGGTGCTGACGGCGATGCCGGCACGCGAGCTGGTCGCCGCGGGCGGCGAGGTGATCGGCGTCCGAATCGAGCACGCGGGCGGCGCGCACCACGTCGGCGCCCGCAAGGGGGTCGTGCTGGCGTGCGGCGGCTTCGAGTGGAACACGGCCATGGTGAAGGCGTTCATCGGCCAGGAGCTCGATCCGCTCAGCCCACCCCACAACGAGGGCGACGGCCACCGGATGGCCATGGAGGCAGGCGCCGCGCTCGCCAACATGACGTCGTTCTGGGGTCAGCCGGCGATCCTCGAACCGGGAGTGACCTTCGAAGGTCGGCCGATGCCGCAGATGGGTTCACTCCGCAGCGTCCCGGGCGTGATCCTCGTGAACAAGCACGGCCGCCGCTTCGTCAACGAGAGCGTCACCTACCAGGACTTCCCCAGGGCGGCCGCCGTCTTCGACCCGGTCGCGATCGACTATCCCAACGAGGCTCCGCAATGGCTCGTGTTCGACCAACGGGTCAAGGACAACGCGGTGATCCTGCCGTCGGTCCTGCCGGGCTCACCGGCGCCCGACTGGATCGACCGGGCGCCGACGGTCGCAGAGCTCGCCACGCGGATCGGCCTCGACCCCGCCGCGCTCGAGGCGACCGTGGCCCGCTGGAACGAGCAGGTCGCCGCCGGCATCGACGCCGACTACCAGCGCGGGACGACCGCCTTCGAGGCCCAGATGAGCGGGCGGTCGCCATCGCCGTCGAACTGCATGGCTCCGATCGCGCAGGCCCCGTTCTACGCGATCGCGCTGCGCAACGGCACGCTCGGCACCAACGGCGGCGCCGCGATCGACGCCCGTGCCCGGGTGCGTTCCGCCCGCGGCGGCGTGGTCCCCGGCCTGTACGCGGCCGGGAACGCGGCGGCCGGTGTGTTCGGTCCGGCCTACCCCGGCGGCGGCGCCACGATCGGCCCCGCGCTCACGTTCGGGTACATCGCCGGGCGTCACGCCGCCGCTCAGCCACCCCGATCGCTCGCCGGCTGAGGCCCGGGCGCGTCCCCGGCCTCACCGTCGCCGCAGCGATCCTCGGCCGGGCCACCGGTTTCGGAGAGGTTGCGGGCGGTGTTGATGAGCGGGACGTGGCTGAACGCCTGCGGGTAGTTGCCGAGCTGGCGCCCCCGCTGCACGTCCCACTCCTCGGCGAGGAGCCCGAGATCGTTGCGCAGGTCGAGGAGGCGCTCGAAGGTACGCAATGCGTCGGCGCGGCGCCCGGTGAGGGCGTAGTTGTCGGCGAGCCAGAACGTGCAGGCGAGGAACGCCCCCTCGTCACCGGGGAGGCCGTCGACGTCGCTCTTGGTGTAGCGGTGCACGAACCCGTCCTCGCAGAGCTCGCGTTCGATCGCCGCCACCGTTCCCTGCATCCGCTCGTCGGCGGCGGGAAGGAACCCGACGAGGGGGGCCATCAGGATCGAGGCGTCCAGCTCGGTCGACCCGTAGAACTGCGTGAACGTCCGGCGCTCGGGGTCCCAGCCCCGCTCGAAGACCTCGGTACGGATGTCGTGACAGAGCCGGCGCCAACGGTCCACCGGTCCGTCCAGGCCGAAGCGATCCACGGCTCGCACGGCACGGTCGGCCGCGACCCACGCCATCACCTTCGAGTGCACGAACTGACGGCGAGGCCCCCGGACCTCCCAGATGCCTTCGTCGGGCTCCCGCCACGACCCTTCCAGGAAGTCCATCAACGCCTTCTGGACCTCCCACGCGCTCGGATCCGCGGGCACACCGGCGCGCCGGGCCTGGTGGAGTGCGTCCATGGTCTCGCCGTACACGTCGAGCTGATGCTGCTCGACGGCCGCATTGCCGATGCGCACGGGCCGGGAGCCCTCGTATCCGGGCAGCCAGTCGAGGCTCAGCTCCGGGAGCAATCGCTCGCCGGCGGCGCCGTACATGATGTGCATCTCCGCCGGCCGGCCCGCCACCGCGCGCAAGAGCCAGTCTCGCCATGCCTCCGCTTCGTCGCGGTAACCCGCCAGGAGCAGCGCATAGAGCGTGAACGTGGCGTCGCGCAGCCAGCAGTAGCGGTAGTCCCAGTTGCGCACGCCGCCGAGGTCCTCGGGCAGGCTGGTCGTGACGGCGGCGACGATCCCTCCGGTGGGCTCGTAGGTCAACGCCTTCAGGGTGAGAAGGCTGCGCATCACCGCCTCGCGCCAGTCGCCCTGGTACTCGCAGCGATCGGCCCAGTCCTGCCACCACGCCACGGTCTCCTCGAGGGCCGTCGTCGCGTCCAGCCGGGGGCGGGCGGGCTCGTGGGAGGGGTGCCACTGCATCACGAAGGGCACGTGCTCCCCTTCGCCGATGGTGAAGTCGGCCGTCGTACGGAAGTTCTCGCCGTGGAGCTCCACGGGTGTGTACAGGACCAGTGCGTCGGGCCCCGCAACGGCCGACCACAGCCCGTCGACACGGCGAACCCAGGGGACGGACCGCCCGTACCCGAACCGCACGACGAGCTCGGTCTGCATCGACACCCGTCCCCGCACCCCCTCGACGATCCTGATCACGTCGAGGTCGCTCTGGCGCGGCGGCATGCAGTCGACGACGCGGACCACGCCCTCGTCGGTGGTGAACTCCGTCTCCAGCACCAGCGTGTCACCCCGATAGCGGCGCGAGACCGAGCGCACCTCGCCCGCGGGAGCGATCTGCCAGTGGCCGTTCTCCTCGTCCCCGAGGAGGGCGGCGAAGAACGCCGGCGAGTCGAAGCGCGGCGCGCACATCCAGTCGATGGAGCCGTTCCGGCCGACGAGCGCCGCGGTCTGCGTGTCCGCGATCACGCCGTAGTCCTCGATGGGGAGCACGCGCCGCTACGCCTCGAGCTCGTCGCTCTGGGCGAACCCCTTCGCCTGCTCGAAGATCTTCTGCATGCCGAGCCCCCTCGTCGGCGCTCGCGCGCGCCCAGGCCTCGGTTGCGTGATGCCCGCCGGCCCTCGAAGGCAAACGCCGCCCGCGCAGCGGGAACCCGACCGGGTGGCGACGCCGCGAACCCCTTCCGACGAGGTAATGAGTTGCGGCGATGAGCACCCGGAGCCGATGGACACTTCTCGCGGTCGGCGCGGCCGCGGCCGTCTTCGCGGTCGTGTGGTTGGTCGTGGCCGTGGTCGTGCCCCTCGTCGAGACGACGGAGTGCGCCGGAGTCGAGTTCGGGGCGGCGCCGACGGCCGGGGCGGGGCAGACGGGCGGGGGTGAGCCGCCGCCCATCGGAGGCCGGGGCGGCCTCGCCGGCGACCTGCGCTCGGCACTGCGGGGTGACGATCCCGCCGTGTACTGCAACGACTTCGCCGACCCCTTCGTGCTGCGCGTGGGGAGCGCCTACTACGCCTACTCGACGAACACCGAGGAGTTCCGCGTGCCCGTCCTCACCTCGAGCGGGTTGTTCGGCACCGCCAGCCGGTCCGAGGCGCTGACCGGGCTCCCGGC
>DASUUL010000227.1:0-9270 GCA_036374115.1 Acidimicrobiia bacterium
GACGAGGAGCTGGCGGCGATGGAACGACCCGTCGCCGAGTACTTCGCCCGGCACACGATGACCGAGCTCTACGAGATCGCGTGCGAGACGAATCTGATGCTGGCGCCGGCGAACTCGCCCCGCGAGATCTACGCCAGCGCGCAGCTGGCGGCGCGCGAGTTCTTCGGCCCCTCCGGCGGCGTCGAGCGCTTCCCCCGTAGGTTCGTGACGATCCGGTCCGCCGACGGTCTCGCCGCGGCGGCCGGACCGGCCCCCGACCCCGGCCCGGTTGGGTCGTTCGAGCCGCGCAGAGCAGCTCGAACGATCCAACGCGGGAAGGGCGAGGGCGAGCAGGGCGGTTCGGGGGCCGGGCGGCCGGCGTGGGAGGGCACGAGGATCCTCGAGTTCGGGTCGGGGGCGGCGGGCCCGATCGCGACCCGCTACTTCGCCGAGCACGGTGCCACCGTCCTGCGGGTGGAGTCGCCGAGCCGGCCTGATTTCCTGCGCGTCTACGCGCTCGGCCCCGACAACCCGCACGGGCTCGAAGGCTCGACGATGTACGACGGGCTCAACGCCGGGAAGCTCGGCGTGACCCTCAACCTCAAGCACCCCGAGGCCGCGGCGCTGGCGCGGCGACTCGCCGTCGAATGGGCCGACGCGGTGTCGGAGAACTTCGCCCCCCGGGCGATGCGCGGCTTCGGGCTCGACTACGACACCCTCGCCCGGCTCAAGCCCGATCTGGTGATGGTGAGCGCGTGCCTCAACGGCCAAACAGGCCCGCACCGCGATTACCCCGGGTTCGGCGGCCAGGGTGCGGCGCTCTCGGGGTTCAACTGGCTCACCGGATGGCCCGACCGCGAGCCGGTGGGCCCGCACGGCACGATCACCGACTCGCTCGCCCCGCGCTTCGTGGCGACGGCGCTCGCCGCCGCGCTCATCTACCGCCGCCGCACCGGGCGGGGCGTGTATCTCGACATCGCGCAGGTGGAAGCGGGGATCTACTCGCTCAGCCCGTGGCTCCTCGACTACGAGCTCGACGGCGTGGTCGGGATGCGCATGGGCAACCGGGACCGGGCCCGGCGAGCCGTTCCCCACGGAGCGTTCCCGTGCACGGGCGACGACCGCTGGATCACGATCGCGTGCTGGAACGACGACGAGTGGCGCGTGCTCGCGGAGGTGATGGAGCGGCCCGGGGTATGGAGCACGCTCGCCGAGCGCCTCGAGCACGAGGACGAGGTGGAGAGGCTCGTGGCCGCCTGGACCCGGCAGTGGGACTCCCTCGAGCTCGCCGAGCTCCTCCAGGCGCGAGGTCTCGAAGCGGTGCCGGTGGCGGACTTCGGCGACGTACACGACGATCCGCAGGTGGCGGCGCGCGACCACTTCGTGGCCCTCACACACCCGTTCCTCGGCCAGGGCCTGTACGAGCGCAACGGGTTCCGCCTCAGCGCAGCTCGCAGCGGGTACTCGCGGCCGGGACCGACCCTGGGCCAGGACAACGACTTCGTCCTGGGCGAGGTGCTCGGCCTGTCGGCGGCGCGGCGCGAGGCGCTCGCGGCTGACGGGGCGTTCGACTGACGCCAGACTGAAGGCGATGCCCGGCAGGCGCAGGGAGTCCGACGCCGACGTCGCCGAGAATGCGGAGCCCCTCACGGTGCTCGACCTCGACGATCCCGAGATCGGCCTCCGCCCCGAGGACCGGTTCGCCGTCATCCCGCCCGGTCCCCGGCTCGTGCCCCGGCGCGCGCACGACGAGGCGACCCGCATCCCCGTGCTGCTCCTCGCGGGGCTGCTCGGGCTGTTCGTGCTCGCCAGCTGGCTCGGCGGAGTCGGTTCGGAGGACGCATCCGACCAGGACAGCCCGGTCGCACCCCTGCTCGACCGGATCACCGGCACGACGCTCCTGCTGGTGGGCGACGACGGCGTCGCCGCCATCGAGGTCGGGCGGGGCGCGGCCCGGCCGGTCGACGACCCCGGCGCGCGTGCGCTGCTGCGTGAACGCGGGCCCCGGTCCCGGCTCGTCCCCACCGACGCCTCCGGCCGGGCGTGGGCCGTGAGCGCCGGGCCCGACGGGATCGCGACCGCGCGCGAGCTCGACCTCGGCGACGGCCGGGTCACCGCCGAGGTACGCGTCGAGGGCGTCGTCGTGGCCGCGACCACGGGTGCGCTGATCGTGGAGCGCTCGTCGGGTGTGCTCGACGCGGTCGGCCGCGACGGCGCCACCGTGCTGACGGTCGCACCTTCGGGGCAGGTGCTCGGCGCCGCCGGCACGCGCGTCGCGACCCGCGTCGTCGACGGGTGCTCCGGCACGGACTGCGGCGTCGCGATCACCGACGTTGCCACCGGCGCGACCCTCGTGGTGTCGGCGCCGTTGTCGGCCGGCGGCACGGAGTTCGGCTCGCTGTCGCCCGACGGCCGCCTGCTCGCGGTGGTGCGCTCCGACGGCGTCGACACCCACGGGCTCCTGGTGGACCTCGACCTGGGAGCGACGATCCCCTTCCGCGCCCGCGGCGTCGGACGCGACACCATCGGGCCCACCGCCCTGGCGTGGTCGCCCGACGGCGCCTGGCTCTTCGTCGCCACCGAGCGCGACGGCCTCGACGCCGTCGCCACCCTCGACGGCACCACCTACCGAGTCGGCAGCGACCTCCCCGCCTTCACCGCAATCCTCACGCGATAACGCTCTCGATGCGTACCGCGTGCGCAATAGTTGCGCACAACGCACGCATCGAGGGGTGGCGTCAGGCGGGCATCGACGAGCCGCCGTCGACGCAGAGCACCTGGCCGGTGACGAGCTCGGCGTCGTCGCTGGCGAAGAACACCGCCGCGCCGGTGAGGTGCTCGGGCTCGAGGGTCCGCTTCATCGCGCTCATCATCGGGATCATCGAGATGTACTCCTCGGGCACGATCTTGCGCGTCGCCTCGGTCATGGTCACCCCGGGCGCGATGCAGTTGACGGTCACGCCGTATTGCCCGAGCTGGCCGGCCAGGAACTTCGTGAGCCCGACGATCCCCCATTTCGTCTGGCTGTAGGTGAAGGCACCGACCTCGTGGAACTCACCCGGAGGCGCCATCGTGTACATGTACGCCGCGCCCGACGACTGGTTGATCACGCGGCCCCACCGTTGCTCGACCATGGCGGGCGCCGCCGCCCGGGTCATCAGCCAGGCACCGTGGAGGTTCACGGCGAACACGCGCTGCAGGTACTCGTAGTCGTTGCGCTCGTTCTCGATGTCGTAGTAGAGCGCGGCGTTGTTGACGAGGATGTCGACGCCCCCGAGCTCGTCCTTCGTACGGGCGACGCACGCCTGCGCCGACCGCTCGTCGGAGATGTCGGTCCGCACGAACACGGCGTCGCCGGCACCGGCGAGCTGTTTCATCGCCCTCTCGGCTCGTTCCTCGTTGATCTCGGCGACCGCGACCTTGGCGCCTTCGGCCAGGAACCGCTCGGCGTACGCGAGGCCGATCCCCTGGCCCGCGCCGGTGATGATCGCGACCCTGCCGTCCAGACGCCCGCTCATGCGCGGTGGATCAGGTTGAAGCGCTCGGTGACGACGGGCTCGTTCGTCTTCTCGTCGCGCCAGACCGTCTCGGTGACGATGAACGTCATCGTCTTGCCCTTGCTCTCCTTCTCGTAGAAGTCGGAGATCTTGCCCTCGCCGACGAGCGCGTCGCCCACGACCAACGGGCGGTGGTACTCGAACTCCTGCTCGCCGTGGAGCACGAGCCCGCCCTTGCCGAAGAGCTCCCCCATGACCTTGTGCATCGGGTTCTCGCCAGCGGTGGGATCGGGCGGCTGGTCCTCGGCGAACTTGCCCCAGTGCTGCATCGCGAACGAGAACGTCGGCGGCGCCGGGATGGCGCGGAAGCCCGCTGCCTTCGCCGCCTCGGGCGACGCGTAGACCGGGCTCTCGTCGAGCACCGCCCGGGCGAAGTTGGTGACCGGTCCCCGCTCGACGGTGACCTTCGACGCCCCGGTCGACTTGCCGATGACGCTCGTGTCGACGGCCATGGATGGCTTCCCCCTCGGTCCCGGGTGTGCCCGGTCGGTTGACGGTCCCGTCCGGCGCCGCGGTACCGTGACGCCGACGTCAGCTTTCAGCGAACCCAGTCTCCAGGGCCGGGGGAAGGACGCGCAAATGGGCATCTGCGAGGGCAAGGTCGCCGTCGTCACCGGGGCCGGCAACGGGGTCGGCCGGGGCGAGGCCATCGAGCTCGCCGACCAGGGCGCCAAGGTCGTCGTCAACGACCTCGGCGGCGACGTGACCGGCGAGGGTGCCGACAAGCGCGCCGCCGACACCGTCGTCGACGTCATCAAGAGCCGCGGCGGCGAGGCCGTCGCGAACTACGACGACGTGTCGGACTTCAACGGCGCCAAGAACATCGTCGACACCGCGCTCGACGCCTTCGGCCGCCTCGACGTGCTCGTCAACAACGCCGGCATCCTCCGCGACAAGATGCTGTTCACCATGGCGGAGTCCGACTTCGACGCCGTCATCCGCGTCCACCTGAAGGGCACGTGGAACACCATGCACCACGCGTCGGTGTACTGGCGCGGCCAGTCGAAGGCGGGTGACCAGCCCAGCGCCGCCATCGTGAACACCGTCTCGAGCGCCGGGCTCCAGGGCCAGGCCAGCCAGTCCAACTACGGCGCCGCCAAGGCGGGGATCGCCGCCATGACGATCATCGCCAGCCTCGAGCTCGCCCGCTACGGCGTGCGCGCCAACTGCATCGGCCCCGGTGGGTTCACTCGCATGGTCGGCCAGGCCCGCGCCGACATCACCGTCAAGAACCCCGAGGAGTACACCGAGTTCGACCCGATGAACCCGGGCAACTCGGCGCCGGCGGTGGCGTGGCTGGCCTCCGACGAGTCGAAGCCAACCACCGGGCAGGTGCTGCGCATGGTCGGGAACTCGCTGTGCGTGTACCACCCGTGGGAGATGGGCGAGCAGTTCTACGCCACCGACGCCGACGGCAACCCCGTTCGCTGGGACGCCGCCGAGATCGGTCCCATCCTCAACAAGTACGTCTTCCGGTCGATCAACCCGGGGATCGCCGCCCAGCAGAAGCGGTAGCTCCCGCCTCTCGGGCTCCGCACGTGCGAGCGGTAGCGTCAGCGGCGTGAACACCGACTTCGAGACCCTCGATTACGAGGAACGCGACGGCGTCGCCTGGGTGACGCTGAACCGCCCCGACCGGCTCAACGCGTTCAACTCGCTCATGCAACGGGAGCTGCGGGGCCTGTGGCGTGATCTGCGCCGCCACGACGACGTGCGCTGCATCGTGCTCAGCGGCGCGGGCGACAAGGCCTTCTGCACCGGGATCGATCGCATCGAGCAGATGGGCGACGCCGCCGACACGTCGACCGATCCCGACGTCGTGGGGTCGGGATCGACACCGTTCATGTTCAACGACCCGGGTGACAACCTCGGGCCCAAGAGCTGCGACCTCTGGAAGCCCGTGATCGCGGCGGTCAACGGCATGGCCTGCGGCGGAGCCTTCTACATGCTCGGCGAGGTCGAGTTCATCATCGCGGCCGAGCACGCCACGTTCTTCGATCCCCACGTGACCTACGGGATGACGGCGGCGTTCGAGCCCATCCACATGTCGGGGGTGATGCCCTTCGGCGAGATCATGCGCCTCTCCCTCCTCGGCAACCACGAACGACTGTCGGCCCGGCGGGCCCACGAGATCGGGCTGGTCTCGGAGGTGGTACCGAGGGAGCAACTGCGCGAGGCGGCCGCCTGGGCCGCGGGCGCGATCGCGTCGCAGCCGGCTCTGGCGATCCAGGGCACGCTGCGGGCCATCTGGGCCGCGCGCGAGTTCGGGCACCGCCAGGCCGTGCGGATGGGCTACATGTACGTCGGCCTCGGCACGGATCAGGACTCGATCGCCGAGGGCCAGCGCGTCTTCGAGTCGGGCAAGCGCATCGACTGGAGACTGCGGTAGTGACGCGCCGCGTCGCGGTCGTCGGCGCGGCGCGCTCCGACTGCGGTCGATTTCGGCCGGCCCCCCTCCGCTCGCGGGAGCAGCGCCCCGCGCGCTACGGCGTGTCGTAGGCGGCCTTGGCGGGACCCAGGTCGAAGTACTCCCGCCACGCCTTGATCCGCCCGTGCTCGATCTCGAACACGCCACAGATCGGCAGGGTCACCGGACGTCCGTTGATCGTGATGAAGTCCGTTCGCTCGTTCATGACCACGTTCTCGGACGCGACCTGGTGGTGAACCACGAGGCGTCCGGGAGGCACGGCGGCGAACTTGGCCACGAACTCCCGGATCGCCGCCTTGCCGACGATCGGCGTCAACGGGATGCTGTGATACACACCGTCCTCGGCGAAGTGGTCGACGATGTACTCGGTGTCACGACGCGACCGGTGCCGTGATCGCGGGTGGGCGCAGTCCCGCGATACTGGCGGCGTGGGCGCGCCCGACCTCGGTCCCGATCTCGACGCCGCCCGCCGCGAGGTGGCGGCACGCGGTCTCGTCGGCGAGGCCGTCGTGCACCTCAACGACATCGTGACCGCGCTCCCCCTCGACGCCCTCGGCCCCATCAAGCAGCAGCTCAAACGCTTCTTCTCCGACGCTCCCTGGACCGCGGCCGACGACGCCGCTCTCGCCGATCTCGTCGGCGACGGCGCCGGCGGTGGCCGGCGCGACCTCGCGCCCGATCTCACGATGACGTGGGGGCGGATCGACGGACGGTTCCGCATCCGCGTCGAGCGCACCGCCGGCCACGGTCACGGCGCCGGCGACGACCTCTTCGATCTGCCCGAGGCCACCGACCTCGAAGCCAGCTTCGACGGTCCCGTCACCCCCGAAGCCACGCCCAGCCCCCGGACGATCCGGTTCGCGACGCCGGCGCGGCACGGCGGCCCCAGCCGGTCCTACGACTCCGCCGCCGACGCCGAGGATGATCCGCGCGTGGAGCGGATCTTCCGCGACCTCGACTCCGTGACGAACGTGCTGGTGGGCCCCGACTTCGTCGCCGTCTCCCTCGACCGGCCCGCCCGCTGGGAGAGCCTGCTCGCGCCCGTGCTCGCGGCGGTGACCGACGGGTTCGCGGCCGAGGCCACGGACGAACCGGCGCCGACCGGACAAACCCGGCCCGGGTCGAGCCCGCCGGTCGGACGCTCGTTCAGCGTCGGCACCGACGTTGGCGCCGAGACCCGCACGCGCCACCTCGAACGCGCCTGGTCGGAGCTCGGCGGCCTCGACGCCAACCGACCTCGCGACCTGGATCGGCTCGTCGCCGCCAGCCAGGACGCCGAGCCGAGTCGCCGCCAGGTCGCCGCCACGCTCGTGGCCGACGGCCCCAAGGACGTCGCCTCCGGCTTGTGGTCCCGCCTCCTCGGCGACCGCAGCCGTAACGTTCGCCGCAGCACCGTCGACGCCATCGTCGGCACCGAACGCGCCGACGTGCGGCCGCTCCTCGAACGGGCGCTGCTCGACGACGACGCCTGGGTCCGCTGGAAGGCCCTCAAGGGCATCGCCCGCCTCGGCGTCGGCCCGAGCCGCGACGCCGTCGCGGCGCGCCGGGACGATGGCGACTTCCGGGTGCGCCTCGAGGCCGTGGCCGCCCTCCGCGACTGACGAACGAGGCGACGCCTACGTCGGGGCGGGCGCCTCGCCGCTGGCCGCGCCGTACGACTCGTACGGGCGGCCTTCGCGTTCGGCCAGCGCGCGTCCCGCCCGCTCCTGGAACGGGCTCAAACCACCGGGATCGCAGGGCCCGACGGCGCCGGCGGCGAGCGCGTCCTCGGACTTCGGATCGACCCCGAAGCGCGCCTGCGCGTCGGCGAGTGGCAGCGGCGCGAGCTCGAACCAGTCCTGGCGTAGGTAGTCGATGCTGTCGCTCCCGGTCGCGTGGTCGGTGCAGCGCGCACCGCGCCGCATCGCGTCGGCGACCCGCACCGCCACCTCGCGGCCGGCCGAGAGATGACCGGGGCTCGACTCGAACAATCCGGCGCCGGCGCGCAGGTAGCCCGTCTCGAACAGCGACACCACCATCGCCAGCAGCGAGAAAGCGCGCATGTCGTCGTTGGCCCGCGCGATGAACGCGAACACCTCGAGCTCCGACTCGACGGTGGTGCCGTAGTCGGCGAGCACGTGCACCCAGTCGTGCTGAGCCAGGAGCGGGGGCGCCGACCCCGGAAGCCCGGGGAACACGAAGCCGCGCGCCTGGTACATCTCCCACACCCGCCGGCCGAGCGAGCCCGCGGGGAGGTCCTCGAGCGCGGCCCAGCGCGCCGCCAGCGCGGGATCGTGCACGGCCACCTCCCAGGGCGAACCGAGGGCGCCTGCGGTGTGGAGCGCGCTCGCGTCGTCGGGCGTCCACGAGGCCGTGTAGCCGTTGCGCTCGAAGTCGAAGGCCGCCAGACCGAGGGCTCCGCGGGCGAAGCGGCGCGCCACGTCGATCATCGCCTCGTCGACCTGCAGCTCGCGGGCGAACTCGGCGACCCGGTCGGCCACCTCCTGGGGCAGCGGCCGCAGGACCAGGGCGCACAGCACCATGAGCTGCACGCCGCGGGTCCGGAACGCGAGGTTGCGCCGCGCCAGCGCCTGGGCGTAGCCGGCCGCCGTCATCGGCTCGAAGCTCGAGACGTCGACCGGGTAGCCCGTCATCGCCGGGAACAGCGCCTCGATGAGGACGCGCTGCACCCCCGTGAGGCCGCCGCGCGGCGCCACCGCCGACGCGACGCCACGAGCGTTGATCGCCGTCTCATCGGCGTCGGGCGGCACGAGGAGGACGGTGTCGGGGCCGGGGAGCGCAACGGGCACCGCCGGGAGTGTACCGACTGCGTTGTAATGATGTAAGCGGGCTCGCGCCCGCCGGCGGTTGGCCTCAGGTCGGCCGCAGCACCAACCGGGTCTCCTCACCGGCCTGGTCGACGTCGATCACGATGTCTTCGAGGGCCTCGGCGAGATCCGGCGAGACGAACACCCGGGCGCTCTCGCCCTCGGTCACCTGGTCGCCTTCGAAGGGCTCGTCGGCGAAGCCGAGGCGGATGGCCTGCTGGCCGTCGTCGGTGCTGTCGGAGTACACGCGCAGGCCGTACTCGTCGGGAATCCCCCGCTCCTCGCGCATCGCCCGCACGACACCGGTCGCTTCCGGGGTGATCTGCAGCATGTGTCCTCCAAACCTGGAGCGGGCAAGACCTGGCGGCGGCCAACCGCGACCGCGATGGGTGAGGGTGCCCATCGGGCCCGGACGGGAAACGTCGCCCGGTCGGAAATCGCTGGCGCCGGCGCACCGAGGAACGCCAACGTGGGCGGGTGACGACGGTGATGGTGCGGC
>DASUUL010000228.1:0-4648 GCA_036374115.1 Acidimicrobiia bacterium
GCGGTCGGGGCGCCCTGGCACCCGCACCGCGGATTCGAGACGGTGACCTATGTGATCGACGGTGTCGTCGCCCACCACGACAGCAATGGCGGCGGCGGCGTCATCGGCGAGGGTGACACCCAGTGGATGACGGCGGGCTCGGGGATCCTCCACGACGAGGTTCCCACCGAGGCCTTCGTACGCTCCGGCGGCCGCACGCACGGCGTGCAGCTGTGGGTCAATCTGCCCGCTGCACTGAAGCTCACACCCCCTCGCTACCAGGCGATCACCGGCGACCGTCTCACGTTGCTCACCTCCGACGACGGTGGAGCGCTCGTGCGCCTGATCGCGGGGGAGCTCGACGGGCACGACGGTCCGGGCAGCACGCACACGCCCATCACCTACGCCCACGCCAGCATCAACCCCGGCGCCCAGCTCGACGTCGCGTGGAACCCGGCCTTCAACGCCCTCCTGTACGTGCTGAGCGGCCGGGGCTACGCCGGCCCCGACCGCCGCCCCGTCGACGCGCACCACCTCGTGGTGTTCGGCGAGGGCGACCACCTGAGCCTGCGCGCCGCCCCGGCGCAACCCGACGATTCTCCCAACCTCGAGGTGCTGCTGCTCGGTGGGCTCCCGATCCGCGAGCCCATCGCGCACTACGGCCCGTTCTTGATGAACACCCGCGCGGAGATCATCCAGGCCGTGGAGGACTTCCAGGCCGGGCGGATGGGATCGGTCCCCGCCACCGAGCTGACGCGCGACGAGCGCACCGCTCGCGTTCGCTAGTCAGACGACTCCTCGAGCCTTCCCGAGCGCCTCCTGGGTGATGGCGGTCGTCTCGGTGAGGTCGACGACGGGGAACACCTGGAACTCGAGCCACGGACTCCATGTTGCGAGGTCACGCAGCAGGTCGGTCGCATTGTCGGTCTCGAGCACTGCGAACCCGCCCTGCCCGTCGCATCGCTGCACCCACTGGTGCATCGTCGCACTCGGGCTCGGCGACCAGTTCGACAGCAGCTTCTGGGCCGACTCGCCGCTGGCGATGTTCTCGGCTGCCGTTCCGCCCACGCGCGTCGTGTATGTCAAGACGAACTTCATTCGAGCCCCCTTCGCATCTTTGCTTCGAGTATGCGCTTGCGCGACGGCAACAGGAAGTCGTGCAAATCGGACACGGCGTGCCCGTGATCAGGGCCTTCGCGCCGCTTCGGGCACCAGGCGCTTGCGGTCGCGTTCGGAGTCGAGCAGCTCTCGGAGCCGCGCAACCTCGCGGTCGGCGACGTCGGCGACGTTGTGGCGCTCCTCGGGATCGGTGGTGAGGTTGTGCGCCTCCCACTGGTCGTCGGGCACGTCGCCGTTCCCGCCGTCGTCGCCGTGCAACCGCGCGAATGAGCGGTTGAGCTTCCAGAGCTCACGGCTCCCGTCGACGCCCGTGGGCAACCGGGCGATGACCGACTCGATCCGGGCCGGTTCGGCGACGGGCGAGAACGGCTCCCGGGAGATGAGGCCGACGGTGCGTGACCCGCGCGTGATCTCGTCCTCGGTCATGAAGTAGATCGGAGCATCCAGTGTGTGCTCACCGACGCGTCCGGCGAGCAGCGGGCTCAGGTCGCGACCGGGCAACGGACGGCACTCGCGGTGGGTGCCGGTGAGCTCGGCGGCGGCGGCTTGGGTGTCGATCCCGGCCAGGCCCAGCAGGGTCGGGAGCACGTCGACATGGCTGGTCGCGACGTCGACGTCGTCGGCGTTCTCGTCGATGCCCGGGCCCGACACGAGGAACGGTACGCGGATGGCCTCGTCGTAGGCGTTGTGCCACTTCTGCACGAGGCCACCGTGGGCCCCGACGAGGTCGCCGTGGTCGGAGGTGAACAGCAGGATCGTGTCGTCGGCCATGCCCGACGCCTCCAGCGCGTCGAGGATCCGCACGACGGCCTGGTCGACCAGCCGGTGGAGGTGGTGGTAGAGGCGCCGGTAGGCGTTGTCGGTGGCCTGGTCGTAGAGGATCTTGGGCCAGGTCTCGAAGAACTCGCGCTGGGCAGTCGGCCGGCCGGTGAACGGGTCCGACTGTGACGGGGCGGGTGCGATGTCGGGGACGGCGTCGTCCGGCGGCGGGTAGCCGAACAGCTCCCACGCCGCGCCCGAGAACGCGATGTCGTGCGGGTTCACGAACGAGGCGACCGCCAGCCACGGGCCGGCATCGCGCGCGGCGACGAGCTGCGCGAACAGCTCCGTCACCTGCTCGGCGTAGAGACCGTCCTTGACGACACCGCAGTCGGCCGGGTCGGCACCGTGGGGCTCGCGGCCGATCCATCCCGAGAACCCGAAGGACGCGAGGGGGTCGGCCTCGCGGTAGCGGGCGACGGCGGCGGCGTCGACCGCCCCGGTGGCGTCGTTCGTGGCGATGCGGTGGCGGGTCTCGGGATCGAAGAGGTCGGCGTGCGAGATGTGCCACTTGCCCCGGTAGTGCGTTTGGTAGCCCCCGGCGCGGAACCAGTCGCCGAGCGTCGGGACGGAGCCGGGCGCCAGCCACGTCATCCCCGGGTCGCGGGCACTCTTGGCGAGCCCGTCGGTGTTGTCGACTCCGTGGAGCGACGGATACTGGCCCGTGAACAAGGTGGCGCGGCTCGGCACACACGCCGTCGATCCCACGTAGTGACGGTGGAGCTCGCGGCTCCGTTCCCGCAACCGCTGGCGCGCCGGGAGCTCCCTGCGGCGGAACGCCGCCAGCGCCTCGACCTCGTACGGCGGCGGGTACCGCTCCTCGTCGGTCATGATCAGCAGGACGTTCGGGCGCGCTCCGGTCACGATCGACCCTCGATCACTTCCGTGAGGCGCCGCTCGTAGTCGTCGCCCAGAGCCGCCAGCGCAGCGACGGTGTCACCGGTGAACGCCGGGCCGTGCATGAGCGCGAGCGTCGCCGGCGCGAGCTCCCGGAGACCGCGGATCGTGGGGCCGGTCGCGGGAGTGATGCACGAGGCCCCGAAGAGATCCTCCGCCGCGATCGCGGGGCCGACGACGTCGTCGGTCGTCGTCGCCGGGCTCGGCCCCGTCGCGGTGAAGAGGTCGCCACAGAACAGCGTGCCCGTGGTCTCCTCGTACAGGAGATGTGCGTCCCAGCCGTGAGGTACGTGCGGGGTGTCCAGATTGCGCACCCGCTTGCCCCCGAGGTCGACCACTTCGCCGTCGGCGAGCGGGCGCGGCGGGCGGTCGCACATGTCGGCGAGTGACACGAGCGTACCGATCTGGTTGCCGGCGACCTGCGCGTTCGGCGCCGCCGCGAGCCACTCGTTCATCGAACCGCACTCGTCCGCCTCGAGATGGCCGAAGCTGATCCAGCGGAGCCGCTCGAGGGGGACCACGGACGCCACGGCCGCCGAGACCTCGCCGAACAGCGCCCGGTGGCCCGTATGGAAGAGCAACGGCTCGTCGGCGTCGACCAGGTACTGGTTGAAACACAAACCCGCGTCGTCCAGGAAGGTCGAGACCCGGTAGATCCGGTCGGCAACCTCGTCGACGTGCGTTTCGCTCATCAGAAGAACACCTCCGTCACGGACGGACACTGCCCGGTGCCCGGACGGAGACGATACGGCAGGAGCCGACCGCCGGTCCGAGTCCGGGCGAGCTATGGCCACGTCGCCCCGAAGGTCGTGGCGTCGACGATGCGACCGGTGAAGTCGGTGCCGATCTGCGCCACGAGATAGCCGGCGGCGGGTACGACCGACTCCGGAGGTGCCCATCCGCTCCAGTCGTGGTCGTCGCCCAGCTCCCGGGTGGCGAGCTCCGTCTTCACCGCGCCGGGACGGAGGGCGTTCACCGTGATCCCCCGCCCACGGAGCTCGGGCGCGAGCCCGGTGGTGAACCGTTCCATCGCGGCCTTGGCCACAGCGTAGGTAAGGAACCCGGGCGGCATGAACGGCACCGCCGTATGGTCTGCACCACCCGACGACATGTTCACGATGCTGCCGCCACCCTGCGCCGTCATCGCCGGGACGACGAGCTTCGCCAGGAGGAACAGGCTCCGCACGTTGGCGGCCATCGACTCGTCCCACGCCCGGACCGACGTATCGTCGAAGCTTCCCCGTGTGGGCGCCATCGCGTTGTTGACGAGCGAGTCGACGCGCCCGAACTCCTCCACTGTCCGCGCGACGAGGGTCTCGAGATCGCGCTCGACGCCTACGTCACAGCGGACCGCGATCGCCCGCCCTCCCGCCGACTCGATCTCCTCCGCGGTGGCGCGGATCGTGCCCGGCAGCCCACCCGGCTCGGTTTCGACCGTCCGAGCCGCGCACACCACGGATGCGCCCTGGGCCCCGAAACCGAGCGCCAGCGCTTTGCCGATTCCGCGCGACGCCCCGGTCACGATCACGACGCGATCTGCGAGGTCGTGCATCACGTTCAGATCTCGATCGGGAACGTCACGAGGATGGCGACGCCGACGAGCAACATCACGACAGCGAGGCCGATCGTCATCGCGCGATTCCGGGTCGACCCGAGCTTGCTGCTCACACCGGCGAAGAACAGCACCGACGCGAACAACACCGTGACGAGCACATAGTTGTCACCCCTCTGGTTGTCGCGGCGGGCGAGCTCGGTCTCCCTGTCTGCCTGCACCTCGAGGCGATCGGCCCGGTCCTGCTGGGCGAGCTGGTACTCGGGCATGGTGAACGGCGTC
>DASUUL010000229.1:0-5665 GCA_036374115.1 Acidimicrobiia bacterium
ACCGAGGTGCAGACCCGCGACGGGCGGACCCTCGACGCGGTGGTCGTGGCGTTCGACCCGGAGCGTGACCTCGCGCTCCTCCACGTCGACGACCTCGAGGCGCCCGGCCTCGAGCGCGCCGACGGCGGAATCGGCGACACGGGGGCGGTCTACGGCCACCCCGGCGGAGGCGCGCTGCGGGCGGCCCCGGCCCGCATCGCCGAGGTGGTCACCGCCGGCGGCACCGACATCTACCGGACCGGGCGTACCGACCGCAGCGTGTTCGTGCTCGCGGCCGAGCTCGCTCCCGGTGACTCCGGCGGCCCCCTCGTCGACCGGCAGGGGAGGGTCGTGGGCGTCGCCTTCGCCGTCGACCCGGGTGCGCCGGGGACGGCCTACGCGCTGACCCGCCAGGAGCTCGACGCCGTCCTCCAGCCCGCGCTCGCCGCCGGAAGCGAGCTCGCGGTCGAGACCGGCCCCTGCCTCGTGGGCTGAGAGCGGACGCGGGCGAGCGACGGGAGGCGGGGGTGCCGTGCTCGGCGCTTCCACGCCGCCCGGACGCGAAAGAGCCCGGGTCTCAGGGCCCGGGCTCGGTGGTTCGGCGGCCGCGCTCAGCCGGTCAGTCGACCTCGATGAAGATGCACTCCCCGGGGCACTCCTCGGCCGACTCGATGACCGCTTCCTCCTGGCCGGCGGGAACGGCGGCGAGACCCTCGGCGCCGCCGGGGTTGTCGAAGACCTTGCTGCCCTCCTTGACGTAGGCGAGCCCGTCGTCGAGCAGGGTGAACACGTCGGGGGCGATCTCCTCGCAGAGACCGTCACCGGTGCAGAGGTCTTGGTCGATCCAGACCTTCATCGTGGCGTCCTCGCTTCCGAACCTGTGCCCGGCTTCCGAACCTGTGCCGGCGCTGCCGCGAACCGTTCGTGAACGTTCCGGGGGAACGTGCACCAGCCTACGGCGGGCGCGGGCGCCCGTCAATTTCTGAAGCCGTCATAGGATAAATGCAGGAGCACGAATCCGGCGACGAGGAACTGCGCCGGAGCCGGAGAATCACGGCCGCGCGCCGATAGTTGGCGAGGACGGCGGTGGGGGCCGGTGTAGTGTCCGAAACGAGCCCGGCGTCGACGGACAACGGGACGGAGGTGACCCCGTGGCTTCGGAGCACGAGCGACGGCTCGGCGAGTACGAGCGCCAGGTCGGTGACCTGCAGCAGCAGCTCAAGGCGCTCGAAGAAGAGGTCGTGGTCCTCCGCCGCCGGCTCCAGGACGCCCCCAAGCGCGTCCGCACCCTGGAGGAGCGGCTCCTCGAGACCAAGGGGCAGCTGGCTCAGGCCGTCTCCCAGAACGAGAAGCTCTCGGCGACCCTGCGCGAGGCCCGGGAGCACATCGGTGCCCTGCGCGAAGAGGTCGAGAAGCTCACGATGCCGCCGTCGGCGTACGGCACGTTCCTCGCCGCCAACGACGACGGCACCGTCGACGTGTTCACCGCCGGCCGCAAGATGCGCGTCGCGCTCCACCCCGAGCTCGAGGTCGACACCCTCGAGCGCGGTCAGGAGGTCGTGCTCAACGAGTCGCTCAACGTCGTGCTGGCGCGCGGCCCGGAGGCGGCCGGCGAGGTCGTGACGATCAAGGAGCTGCTCGCCGACGGGCGCCGGGCGCTCGTGGTGGGTCGCGCCGACGAGGAGCGCGTGTGCGAGCTCGCGACGCCGCTGGTCGGGGAGCGCCTGCGCGCCGGCGACCATATGCTCCTCGACAGCCGTTCCGGTCTCCTGGTCGAGCGGCTGCCCCGGCCCGAGGTCGAGGAGCTCGTGCTCGAGGAGGTGCCCGACGTCACGTACGCCGACGTCGGCGGCCTCGACGACCAGATCGACCAGATCCAGGACGCGGTGGAGCTCCCGTACCTGTACTCGGAGATGTTCCAGGAGCACCAGCTCCAGCCGCCCAAGGGGATCCTGCTCTACGGCCCGCCGGGGTGTGGGAAGACGCTCATCGCCAAGGCCGTCGCCAACTCGCTCGCCAAGCGTGTGGCCGAGAAGACCGGCAACGACACCACCCGGTCCTACTTCCTCAACATCAAGGGCCCGGAGCTGCTCAACAAGTACGTCGGCGAGACGGAGAGACAGATCCGGTTGATCTTCCAACGGGCGCGGGAGAAGTCCGAGGAAGGCGTGCCCGTCATCGTCTTCTTCGACGAGATGGACTCGCTGTTCCGCACCCGCGGCTCGGGTATCTCGTCCGACATCGAGAGCACGATCGTCCCGCAGCTCCTCGCCGAGATCGACGGTGTCGAGAGCCTGAAGAACGTGATCGTGATCGGCGCGTCGAACCGCGAGGACCTCATCGACCCGGCCATCCTCCGGCCCGGGCGTCTCGACGTGAAGATCAAGATCGAGCGGCCCGACGCCGACAACGCCCGCCAGATCTTCTCCCGCTACCTCACGTCCGACCTGCCCATCTCCGGGGACGAGAAGCAGCGCCACGGCGGCGTCGACGACGCGGTGAGGGCGATGATCGACGTCGCCGTCGACCGGATGTACGAGACCGACGAGCCGAACCGGTTCCTCGAGGTGACGTACCAGAACGGCGACAAGGAGGTCCTCTTCTTCAAGGACTTCTCGTCGGGCGCCATGATCGAGAACATCGTGCGCCGCTCGAAGAAGCTCTCGATCAAGCGCCAGATCTCGGGCGGCGACCGGGGGATCTGCACCGACGACCTGCTCGCCTCGATCCGCCAGGAGTTCCGCGAGCACGAGGACCTGCCCAACACCACGAACCCCGACGACTGGGCGAAGATCTCGGGGAAGAAGGGCGAGCGGATCGTGTTCGTGCGCACGCTCCTCGGTGAGGGCGACGACGCGACGGGCGGGCGTCAGATCGAGCGCGTCACCACCGGCCAGTACCTCTAGCCCGCGTTCGCCTCGCTCCCGCTCTCACCTGCGGGTTTCGCGGTCGCAGGGACGCAGGGGAGCGGCGGGTAGGCTGAACGCGTGGCGGTACCGAAGGTCTGCGGCATCGAGACCGAATACGGCGTCGCGCTACGGGGCGCGGCCGACGCCAATCCCGTGTTGGCGTCGTCGATGCTGATCAACGGCTACGTCGAACACCGCAAGGTCGGGTGGGACTTCGAGGACGAGTCGCCCGGCCGCGACGCCCGTGGCTTCGCCCGCGAGGGATCGGCGCCCCCCGAGATCGAGACGCATCTCGTCAACACCGTGCTCACGAACGGCGCCCGCTACTACGTGGACCACGCGCACCCCGAGTACTCGACCCCCGAGTGCGCCGACGCGCTCGAGCTGGTGTGCGCCGACAAGGCGGGGGAGCGGATCCTCGCCCGGTCGATGCAGGCGGCGCGCCGCCTCCTCGGCTCCGGCCAGGAGGTCGTCGTCTACAAGAACAACTCCGACGGCAAGGGGAACTCGTACGGTTGCCACGAGAACTATCTCGTCGACCGGTCGGTGCCCTTCGCGACGCTGGTGCGGCACCTGCTGCCGTGGTTCGTCACCCGGCAGGTGTTCACCGGCGCCGGCAAGGTGGGGGGCGAGAACGGCACCGGCGCCACCGGCTACCAGCTCAGCCAGCGCGCCGACTTCTTCGAGGAGGAGGTCGGGCTCGAGACGACGCTCAAGCGCCCGATCGTCAACACGCGCGACGAGCCCCATGCCGACCCGCAGAAGTACCGGCGCCTGCACGTGATCGTCGGCGACGCCAACCTCTGCGAGGTGGCGACCTTCCTCAAGGTCGGTACCACGGCGATCGTGCTCGCGATGATCGAGGACGACTTCATCGACAAGGACTACTCGATCGTCTCGCCGGTGCCGGCGATGCGCGCCGTGTCGCACGACCCGACGTGCCGGGCGACGGTCGAGCTCGTCGACGGCGGGCGCACCACCGCCGTGGAGCTGCAGTGGGAGTTCCTCCGCCTCGCCCAGAAGTACGCCGACGACACCGGGCTCGAGCTCTGCGGTGGTGAGGAGGTCGGCGAGCAGGTGCTCGAGCGGTGGGAGGCGGCACTGACCGCGCTCGAACGCGACCCGCTCACCCTCGACGGGCAGCTCGACTGGGTCACCAAGCTGCGCCTGCTCGACGCGTACCGGGAGCGCGACGACCTCCGCTGGGACGACCCCAAGCTGGCGCTCCTCGACCTGCAGTACCACGACGTGCGGCCCGACCGTTCGCTGTACGAACGCCTGGTTCGGGCGGGTAAGGTCGAGCGGTTGGTCGAGGAGGCTGACGTGACGACCGCGATGACCGAACCCACCCCCAGCACGAGGGCCTACTTCCGGGGCCAGTGCCTGGCGCGGTGGGCCGACGCGGTCGTCGCCGCCAACTGGGACAGTCTCATCCTCGATGTCGGCAGCGATCCCTTGCGGCGCATCCCGATGATGGAGCCGCTCCGGGGAACGCGCGACCACGTCGAATCGTTGTTCGAGGAGTGCACGACCCCGGCCGAGCTGGTCGCTCGGCTGGCGTCGTAGGCAGCCGAGTTTCGGGAGTCATCGGGTCATGGCAGAACGGGAACGCAAGCAGAGGCAGGCGCCCAAGGAGCGCGTCGAGGAAGACGTCGACGTGGCCGCGCCCGCCAACAAGCAGGGCGAGAAGATCAAGGAAGAGCTCGACGACCTCCTCGACGAGATCGACTCGGTGCTAGAAGAAAATGCCGAGGATTTCGTAAGAAACTACGTGCAAAAAGGGGGTCAGTGACCTGGGGTTTGCGCCTCGCGCGTAATTCCGCGCCCCAAGGTCAAGACCCACGTAGTTGTCATACTCCCGCCGTACGATCGACGCATGCGGAAGCGGTGCCGAAGGTGCGGGGAGACCAAACCGCTCGACGCTTACTACCGCGATCGCGCTGCGCGCGACGGGCACCGACCCGAATGCAAAGCCTGCACGGGTGCGCGGCGAAGGGCCTGGTACAGGGCCAATCGCGAGCGGGAGATCCGGCGGGTCGTCTCGTGGCAGCAACGCAACCGCGACTACTACAACGAACGGCAACGCGAATATCGTCGCGAGAACCGTGAAGCAGAGCGACTCGGCCACCTGCGTCGGACCTTCGGCCTGACGCTCGAGGATTACGAGAGGGCTCTGACGGCACAACTTGGCCGGTGCGCGATCTGCCGAAGGAAGCCGGGCACGATCAGCCTTCACGTTGATCATGACCACCGGAATGGCAAGGTCCGCGGCCTCTTGTGCTTCCGCTGCAACGGCGGTCTCGGTCAGTTCAAGGAGAACCCGGCGCAACTCGTTCGCGCCGCCGAATACCTGGCCGGTGACGTCGTGCCGCTCAGCGAGGAGCGGGCGCTCGTTCGCCGAGTGCGCAAGCGAGCGCGCGAGCTGCGAGTCGCGTCATAGGGCCCGTGTAGGCTCGCTCGGCGATGGGTGAGCCGCCGCTTCCGATGTTCTCGCCCGGAGTCGATCCGGGGCCGTCGTTCGTCGACTACCTCCGGCAGGTGGCGCCCCACGCGGCTCCCGGGCACGGCGGCGGGCCGTCGGCGCCACCGGGAGCACCCCCGATCGAGGTCGCGCACGGCACGACCGTGCTGGCGATCCGCTACGCCGACGGTGTGGTGATGGGCGGCGACCGGCGGGCGACCGCCGGGATGACCATCGCCAGCCGGCGCATGGAGAAGGTGTTCCCGGCCGACGACCACTCCGGCGTCGCCATCGCCGGCGCCGCGGGCCCGTCGGT
>DASUUL010000230.1:0-6257 GCA_036374115.1 Acidimicrobiia bacterium
TAGCGGTCGCAGAGCTCGGTATGCACGGTGCGGTCTCCTCTCGCGTCGTGGCAGGGAGGGTATCGCCCCTCCGGAGCGGCCCGGCAGCCGGCCCCATGCGAAGATCGCGCCCCGTGCAGCGAACGATTCCCCGCCACTTCCGCAGCGCCGTCGACGAGGTTCCCGACGCCACGTGGCTCCTCGCCGGCGACGACGAGCTCACCTACGCCGAGGCGCAGGCCCGCATCGAGCGGCTCGCGAGCGGGCTGCGGGCCGCCGGCGTCGTCCCGCACGACCGGGTGCTGGTGACGGCCCGGAACGAGCCCGACTACGTCCTCGCCTGGCTCGCCCTCATGGAGGTCGGCGCCACCCAGGTGCCCGTCAACCCGAAGAGCACCGCCGCCGAGCTGGCCGGCTTCGTGCGCCAGGTGGACCCGGCGCTGGTCGTGACGGACGGCGGGCTCGCGTCGACGGTCGACGCCGCCCTCGCTCAGGCCGGGTCGCGCACGCCCCGCGCCGACGTCGCCGAGCTGCGCGCCGCGCCCGCCGACGGGCGCGGCCCGGCGACCGTCGAGCCCGACGACGTGGCCGTGATGATCCCGACGTCGGGCACCACCGGCCGCTCGAAGCTGGTGATGCAGACGCACCTCGCCTACGTGATGGCGGGCGAGGGGTTCCCGTACTGGCTCGACCTGACCGCCGACGACCGCCTGATGACGTCGCTGCCCCTCTTCCACATCAACGCCCCCGCGTACTCCCTGCTCGGTTCGGTCGCCGCCCGCGCCGGTGTCGTCGTGCTCCCGGCGTTCTCGGGAAGCACGTTCCTCGACTCCGCTCGCCGCTACGGCGCGACCGAGTTCAACGCCATCGGGGCGATGCTGGAGATCCTCATGCGCCAGCCCGAGCGCCCCGACGACGCCGACAACCCCGTGCGGCGCGCCTACACCGGGCCGTCGCCCGCCGAGGATCGCCAGCTCGAGATCGAGGCGCGCTTCGGCCTCGAGATCGTGTGCGGCTACGCGCTCTCGGAAACCCCCTACGGTCTCGTGTGGCGGCGCGGGACGCGCCCGTACGGATCGTTGGGCGCGCCCCGCCAGCATCCCGAGCTCGGCCACGTGAACGACGCCCGGGTGGTCGACGGCGGCCGGGTTGTCGCATCGGGCGAGGTCGGCGAGCTCGAGCTGCGCAACCCCGCGATCATGCGGGGCTACTACGAGATGCCCGACGAGACGGCAGCGGTGCTCGTCGACGGATGGCTGCGCACCGGTGACCTCGTGCGCGACGACGGCGACGGCAACTACACGTTCGTCGGGCGCAAGAAGGAGGTCATCCGCCGGCGGGGCGAGAACCTCGCACCGGCGGAGGTCGAGGCGGCGCTCGAGCGTCACCCGTCGGTCGCCGAGGCGGCGGTGATCGCGGTTCCGTCCGCGCTGTCCGAGGACGACGTGAAGGCGTTCGTGATCCCCGCCGACGGCACGCACGTCGACGTCGCCGAGCTCCACGCGTTCGCGGGTGAGCACCTGGCGCGCTTCAAGGTGCCCCGGTACTTCGAGCTGGTCGACGACCTGCCGCACACGCCGACCGGCCGGCTCGCCAAGCACCAGCTCCCGACCGACCGCACACCCGAGGAGATCGACATGGAGCGCCCGGAGCGCACGCCGTGACCGACGACTGGCTGCGCACCGGGATCGGCTCGTCCGCCGCCGACCGCATCACGGTGGCGGGCCGCGACCTGCCGAGCGAGATCATGGGGCGCCTCAGCCTCACGGAGCTCGCCTTCCTCCTCGTGGCGGGGCGTGAGGCCACTCCGGGTGAGCGGCGGCTGCTCGACGCCGTCCTCGTGTCGCTGGCCGACCACGGCCTCACGCCCAGCGCGCTCGCGGCCCGGTTCACGTATACCGGCGCGCCCGAGGCGACGCAGGCGGCGGTCGCGGCCGGGCTGCTCGGCGCCGGCAGCGTCTTCCTCGGGCCCGCCGGCGACACCGCCGAGTTCCTCGCCGCCGTGCTCGCCGACGAATGCGATGGCGGCAGAGCCACCGACGACGGCGCGTTGCGGCGCGTGGCCGCGGTCGCGGTCGAGGCGCGGCGGGCGGCCGGCCTGCGGGTGCCCGGCCTCGGGCACCCCGTCCACCGCGAGGAGGATCCCCGCACCCCCCGGCTCTACGAGCTCGCGGCCGAGGAGGGGGTGTTGGGTCCGCACCTCCGGCTCCTGCGCTGCGTCGCCGAGGCGCACGCGGAGGCGAGCGGCCGGCACCTCCCGATCAACGGGGCCGGCGCCGCCGGCGCCGCCCTCGTCGACGTCGGGATCCCACCCGCCAGCGTGCGGCCCTTCGTGCTCATCGGCCGGACCGCCGGCCTCGTCGCCCACCTCGCCGAGGAGGCCGAGCATCCCGTCGGCCGGCCGCTCTGGCTCGAGATCGAGCGGCGTGCGCGCGGGGACGAGGGCGCCGGCGGGTGACGCGTCCGCGCTGCGCGAGGATGGGATCCCCATGGCGAGCTGGAGCAAGGTGATGGCGGACGCGCCCGAGCTGGCCGCACGGGTGCAGCGCGTGTTCGATGCCCATCGTCACAAGACGATGGCCACGTTGCGCAGCGACGGATCCCCCCGGATCAGCGGGACCGAGGCGCAATTTCGCGATGGCGAGCTGTGGATCGGCAGCATGCCGGAGGCGCACAAGGCGCGGGATCTTCGGCGCGATCCGCGGATCGCGCTCCACAGCGCCACCGTCGACCCCGACATGGCCGACGGCGACGCCAAGGTCGCAGGGCGCGCCGTCGAGATCACCGACGACGCGACGCTCGAGGGGATGCGCAGCGACGAGCAGCCGCCGGGCCCCTACCACCTGTTTCGCATCGACGTCACCGAGATGGTGCTGATGACGGTCGCCGGTGACCCGCCCGACCACATGGTGATCGAGAGCTGGCACGAGGGCCGGGGGGTGCAGCGGGTCGAACGGCGCTGAGCGCGCCCCATTTCACGACGCCGCCCAGCGCCAGGTGACCGAGATACGGGGGCCCGCCTGCTTCACCTTGGGGACGGCGTGCTCCCAGTTGCGCTGGCAGGCCCCGCCCATGACCAGGAGATCCCCGCCGGCGGGCGAGATGTCGCGTGACCGCCCGCCGGCGCGAGGGCGGACGAGGAACGGCCGCCGGGCCCCGAGGGTCACGATCGCGATGAGCGTGTCGTCGAGCTTGCGCAGCTCGCGGTCGCGGTGGGGCGCGACGCTGTCGCGGCCGTCGCGGTAGTAGTTGAGCGCGGGGCCGCGCAGCGGGACGTGGTACCTGGCCTCGAGCGCCCGGCCGACGTCGGCCAGCGCGGGGTGGGGGAGCTCGTCGTCGGTGTCGAACCAGTGCGACAGGCGCGGGTCGTCGACCATGCGGTCGTACATCCAGCGGCGACCCTGGTGCCAGTCGACCCGATCGATCAGGGCGTCGAGCAGGGTGTCGGCTCCCCACAGCCAGTTGCGGGCCACGTCGACCCAGGAGCGCTCGTCGAGCACGAGGCGGTCGAACGCGACGGCGCCGTCGACTGCCGGCTCACCCACCCCGAGCAACGTCCGCTGGCCCCCGACCATGGACGACCCAGTGTAGCGAACGCCCGTTCGCCCCACGCGAGCGGCCCGAAGGCGGGACGCCTACAGGCGGGAGGGCCTACAGGCGGGAGGGGAGGACGGCCTCCACGAGGGCGGGGCCGGGCTCGGCGATCGCGCGCTCGAGCTGGGCGGTGAACTCGTCGGCGGTGGTGGACCGGGTCGCGGGCACGCCCATTCCCCGGGCGAGGGCGACGAAGTCGAGGTCGGGGCGGGAGATGTCGAGCATGTCGAGCGCCTTCGGGCCCGCCGGCTCCGCGCCGACCCGGCTGAGCTCGAGGTTGAGGATCGCGTACGACCGGTTGTTGAAGATCACGGTGGTCACGTCGAGGCCGTCGCGGGCCTGGGTCCAGAGGGCCTGGAGCGTGTACATCGCGCTGCCGTCGGCCTCGAGGCTGATCACCTTGCGGTCGGGGCACGCCACCGCCGCGCCGGTGGCGAGGGGCATGCCCTGGCCGATGGCGCCGCCTGTGAGGGTGAGCCAGTCGTGCGGGGGCGCGCCGGCGGTCGCGCCCGCGACCCAGAGCCCGGCGGTGTTCGCCTCGTCGGACACGACGGCCCCGTCCGGCAGCAACGCGCCGAGCGCGTTCGCCACGGCCTCGGCCGTGAGGTCGCCGGACGGGCGGTCGGGCCGGCTCGCGGGCTGCACGGCCGGCTCGCCGTCGGCCCCGACGACCTCGGCGAGGTGCGCGAGTGCGCCGACCGCGTCGTCGGCACCGGCCGCGAGCACGTGCACGTCGCACCCGTCGGGCACGAGATAACTCGGCTTCTCCGGGTACGCGAAGAACGACACCGGTGCCTTGGCGTCGACGAGCACGAGGTGACGCATTCCTACCAGCTGCGCGGTCGTGAACTCGGCGAGGTAGCCGAGACGCTCGATCGGCGGCCGCCCCGCGCCCCGCTCGAGGCGGGCGGGGAACGTCTCGCCGAGGAGCTTCGCACCCGTCGCGGCCGCGACCCGGCCGGCGGCCACGAGCCCCGGCTCGCGCACGGCGCTCCCACCGAGCAGCAGCGCGCACGGCTCGCCCGACACGAGCACCTTGGCGACGGCGTCGACCGTGTCGTCGGCGACCGGCGCGCGCTCCGCCCGGGGGCGAGGGGCGACCGGCTCCGCACCTTCGAGCCACGACGTGTCGGCGGGGAGCACGAGCGTCGCCACCTCGCCCGGCGGTCCCATCGCCGCGGCCACCGCAGCGGCGGCGTCGCCGGCCACGGAAGCGGTGTCCTTCGACACGCGGATCCAGTCGGAGCAGTTGCGCGCCACCGTCTCGATGTCGGACTCCAGCGGCGCGTCGTGTTGCTTGTGGTAGGTGGCGTGCTCACCGACGATGTTCACCAGCGGCGTGTGCGCCCGGCGGGCGTTGTGCAGGTTGGCGAGGCCGTTGCCGAGGCCCGGCCCGAGGTGCAGCAGCGTCGCGGCCGGCTTGTCGGCCATCCGGCCGTACCCGTCGGCGGCGCCGGTCACCACGCCCTCGAACAGGCCGAGCGACGCCCGCATCTCGGGCACGGAGTCGAGCGCGGCCACGAAGTGCATCTCCGACGTGCCCGGGTTCGTGAAGCACACGTCGACGCCCGCGCCCACGAGCGTCCGGATCAACGCCTGCGCTCCGTTCATGTCGCGCCGCCTCCCCTTCTCGTGCCGTTCTCTTGCCGTTCTGGCGTCGCTGTTCCGGAAAATAGGCGGTGCAGCGACGCCAAAACGGCCCTTGGCCGTCGGTCAGTCGAACATGGTGCCGGGATTGAGGATGTCGTTGGGGTCGAAGGCGGCCTTGATTCGGCGCATGAGGTCGACCTTCACCGGGTCTTCGAGCTCGAGGAAGTACCGCTTCTTCTCCTTGCCGATCCCGTGTTCGCCCGAGATCGCGCCGCCGAGCGCCATCCCCGCCTCGAACAGGGCGCGCATCACCTTGTAGCGCTGCTCGGGATCGGGCTGGAACACCGACAGGTGCACGTTGCCGTCACCGGCGTGCCCGCACCCTGCGATCAGCGACTGGTGCGTCTGGCCGAGCTCGCCCACCTTGGCCATGAACTCGGGCATCGCCGAGCGCGGTACGACGATGTCGACGATGTCGTCGGCGTTGTTCGCCTTGGCCACCCAGAACGCCTTCTCGCGCGCGTCGATGAGCTGGGCGGCCGAGCTGCCCGGCAGCACGTACACGTCGATGGCGCCCAACTCCACGAGCTGCTCACCGAGGGCCTGCACGTCTTCGTCGAGACGCTCGGAGCTCGGGTTCTCCATCATCACGACGAGGTAGGCGAGGGCCTGCTCGCTCACGTCGGCGGGGATGCCGAGGTCGAGCCCGACGTGGGCGGTGATCGCGGCCATCGTCAGCAGGTCGATGTACTCGAGGACGAGGGGGCCGATGCCGCTGGCGACGATCGCGGGCACGGCGCGGGTCACGTCGTCGAGCACCGGGAAGGGCGCGAGCACCGTCGCCTGGTGCTCGGGGCGCGGGTACAGGCGCAGTGTCGCCTCGGTGACGAGCGCGAGCGTGCCCTCCGAGCCGGTGATGAGCTGGGTGAGGTCGTAGCCGGTCGTGGCCTTCACGAACCGGCCGCCGGTGCGGATGACGTCGCCGCTCGCGAGCGCGGCCTCGAGCCCGAGCACCTGGTGGCGCGTGACGCCGTACTTCACCGCGCGCATGCCACCGGCGTTCGTGCCGACGTTGCCGCCGAGGCTGGCGCTGT
>DASUUL010000231.1:0-20070 GCA_036374115.1 Acidimicrobiia bacterium
GCATGCGCTACCTGCCGTTCCTGCTCGCGATGTTCTTCTTCATCTTCTTCATCAACATCTTCGAGATCTTGCCGTTCATCCAGTTCCCCGGGAACGCCAGGATGGCCGTGCCGTTCGTGCTCGCGCTGCTGGTGTGGTTCATCTACAACATCGTCGGGATCATCAAGCAGGGCCCGCTCGGGTACCTGAAGAGCTCCACGATCCCGCCGGGCGTGCCGATCTTCCTGCTGCCGCTCGTAGCGCTGATCGAGCTGGTCTCGACCTTCATCGTGCGACCCTTCTCGCTGGCCGTCCGACTCTTCGCCAACATGCTCGCCGGCCACCTCATCCTGGTGACCTTCGCAGTGCTCTCGGCGGCCCTGTGGGCGAAGAACATCACGATCGTGATCTTGCCGTTCCCGTTCCTGTTGCTCATCGGCCTGACCGCGTTCGAGTTGCTGGTGGCGTTCCTGCAGGCGTTCATCTTCACCATCCTCACCGCCGTGTACATCGGTTCCTCGAGCCATCCCGAGCACTAGTTCGTCAACCCAGAAACCGACTCAGCCAAGAATCGATTCAGGAGGAATCTCCCTTGCTCCGCTTCCTCGCAGAACAGGACCCGGGCGAACTGGTCGACGGCCTCACCGCCCTCGGCCGAGGCGTCGTGTACGGCGGCGCCGCCATCGGCCCGGGCATCGGCATCGGCCTCGTGGTCGGCAACGCCATCACTGCGATGGCCCGCCAGCCCGAGGCGGCCGGCATGGTGCGCACCACCATGTTCCTCGGCATCGCCTTCACCGAGGCGCTCGCCCTGTTCGGGTTCGTGCTCGCGTTCATCCTCGCCTAGGAGCCATCGATGCGTATCCGAAAGCTCCTTGCGAGCATCGGCATCGGCGCCCTCGTCGTGTTCGCCGCGCCCGGCATTGCCGGGGCCGGTGAAGGCGAACCGTCGGGCGAGGAGGAACACGACTTCGCCGACCACGCGGCCGAGGAGTGCTACGAGATCCTCGGCGAGGGCGGCGAGGTCGACGACTGCCAGGAGGCCCCGAGCCCGATCCTCCCCGAGACCAACGAGATCATCTGGGGTGGGCTCGCGTTCCTCGTCCTCCTGGTCGTGCTGTGGAAGTTCGCGCTCCCGCCGGTGCGCAACATGATGAAGCAGCGTGAGGACCGCATCCGTGGCGACCTCGAGCGGGCCGAGCAGGCCAAGGTCGAGGCGGAGTCGGTGCTGGCCGAGTACCAGAGCCAGCTGGCCGACGCCCGCAACGAGGCCGGCCGGATCATCGAGGAGGCACGCCAGTCGGCCGACCAGCTGCGGCGGGATCTCGCCGCCCGGGCGGAGGCCGACGCGGCCCAGATCCGGGAGCGTGCCGCCCAGGACGTTCGCCTGGCGACCGAGCGCGCGACGGCCGATCTCCAGGGCCGGATGGCCGAGCTCACGATCGAGCTCGCCGAGAAGATCGTGGAGCGGAACCTCGACCGTGACACGCAGACCGCGCTGATCGAGAGCTACATCAACAGCGTGGGGAACGGACGCTGATGGCCGACCGGGTCGACGCCTACGCGGGCGCCCTGCTCGAGGTGGCCAAGGCCGAGGGGATCCTCGGCCAGGTCGAAGACGACCTCTTTCGCCTCGCCCGCGCCTTCGAGGGCTCCGACGAGCTGCGCATGGCGCTCACCGATCCCGCCCTGCCCGCGGCGCGGCGGGTGGCGGTGGTCGAGGATCTCATGGGCGAGCGCGGCATGGAGGCGTCGGCGGCGATGGCCACGTTCGTGGTCGGCATCGGGCGGGCCAACGACCTGCCCGAGATCGTCGACCGCTTCGTCGAGATGGCGGCGCGCGAACGCGCCCGCGAGGTGGCCGAGATTCGCAGTGCGGTCCCGCTCGACGAGGGCCAGCGCGAGCGCCTGGCGTCGGCGTTGTCGCAGGCGACCGGCAAGGAGGTGGAGGTGAAGGTCGTCATCGACCCGAGGGTCCTCGGCGGCATCGTCGCCACGGTGGGCGACACCGTGATCGACGGCACCGTCCGCCATCGCCTCGATCAACTGAAGGAAAGGATCTAGCTCGCATGGCTGAGCTCACGATCAACGCCGAGCAGATCGCGGCGGCGCTGCGCAAGCATGTGGAGGGCTTCGAGCCCGACACCGCCCAGGCGCAGGTCGGGCGCGTTCTCGAGGTCGGCGACGGGATCGCCCGGGTGTCGGGCCTGCCCCAGACGTCGGTCAACGAGCTGCTCGAGTTCGAGGGGGGCATCCTCGGCCTGGCATTGAACCTCGACGAGGAGTCCATCGGTGCCGTGATCCTGGGCGAGGCCGAGAAGGTCGAGGAGGGTCACACCGCCCGAGCGACCGGTCGCATCCTCTCGGTTCCCGTCGGCGACGCGCTCCTCGGCCGGGTGGTGAACCCGCTCGGTCAGCCGATCGACGGCAAGGGGCCGATTCCGTCCGTGGAGCTTCGCCGGCTGGAGGTGCAGGCGCCCGGCATCGTGTACCGCCAGCCGGTGAAGGAGCCGCTGCAGACGGGCATCAAGGCGATCGACTCGATGACCCCGATCGGCCGGGGCCAGCGCGAGCTCATCATCGGCGACCGCAAGACGGGAAAGACCACCATCGCGGTCGACACGATCATCAACCAGCGCGGGCTGGGCGTGAAGTGCATCTACGTCGCGGTGGGGCAGAAGAGCTCCACCGTCGCGCAGACGGTCGCCACGCTCGAAGAGCACGGCGCGCTCGAGTACACGGTGGTGGTCAACGCCGCCGCCGCCGACGAGGCCGTCTTCAAGTACCTGGCGCCCTACGCCGGGTGTGCCATGGGCCAGCACTGGATGGACAACGGCGAGCATGCCCTCGTCGTGTACGACGACCTCTCGAAGCAGGCCGAGGCGTACCGCCAGCTGTCGTTGCTGCTGCGGCGCCCGCCGGGCCGCGAGGCGTACCCGGGCGACGTCTTCTACCTGCACAGCCGGCTGCTCGAGCGGGCCGCCAAGCTCGGCGACGAGCGGGGCGCGGGCTCGCTCACAGCGCTGCCGATCATCGAGACCAAGGCCGGCGACGTGTCTGCCTACATCCCCACCAACGTCATCTCGATCACCGACGGCCAGATCTACCTCCAGGACGACCTCTTCAAGTCGGGTGTGCGCCCGGCGGTCGACGTGGGCATCTCGGTGTCACGAGTGGGCGGGAACGCCCAGATCAAGGCGATGAAGTCGGTGTCGGGGACGCTCAAGCTCGACCTGGCGCAGTTCCGGGAGCTGGAGGCGTTCGCCACGTTCGGCTCCGAGCTCGACCGGGTGTCCCGGGCGCAGCTCGACCGGGGCTACCGGCTGACGGAGCTGCTGAAGCAGCCGCTGAACTCGCCCATGCCGGTGGAGGAGCAGGTCATCGCGATCTATGCCGGCACCGGCGGGTTCCTCGACGACCTGCCCGTCGACGAGGTCGGCCGCTTCGAGAGCGACCTCCTCGAGTGGTTCCGTACCCGCCACGCCGACATGCTCGAGGCGGTCCGCGAGACGGGCGCCCTTCCCGACGAGGCCGCCCTCAAGGTGGCGGTCGACGACTTCAAGGCCGGCTTCCAGGCGGCCGCCCGCGCCGAGCGGGGGGAGGCCGACCCGGGTGCCACCGACGCCGAGGCCCTCGGCGAGGCCGAGTCGGCCAAGACCCTGGCGACGGAATAGCAGAGGGGACCGAACAAGCGATGCGTGCGGCACGACCAACTCGTCACGAGACGACTTGGCGTCCGAGCGAGCGCCCGCGGGCCGGGTATCCCGGCCCGCAGCGAGCGAGGCGATAGGGATGGCTGGCGGTCAGGAGCGGATTCTTCGGCGGCGCATCAGCAGCGTGCAGTCGACGAAGAAGATCACGCGCGCCATGGAGCTGATCGCCGCCAGCCGCATCGTGCGGGCGCAGGCGCGCGTGGCCGCCGCCGTGCCCTACAGCGAGCAGATCACCGAGGTGGTGCGCGACCTCGGCGCCGCCAGCACGGGCGTCGACAGCCCGCTGTTGACTCGCCGACCCGAGGTGCGAAGGATCGGCCACGTGGTGCTCACCGCCGACCGGGGCCTGTGCGGGGCGTACAACTCGGCGGTGATCCGCGCGGCCGAGGGCTCGATGCGCGAGCAGGACGAGCAGGGGCGCGACTACGCGCTGTTCCTGGTCGGCCGCAAGGCGGAGAGCTACTTCCGCTACCGCAACTTCCGGGTCGACGCCACGTTCACCGGCTTCAGCGACCAGCCGGCCTACGAGAACGCCCGCCAGATCGCCGCCGTCGTGAGCGAGGCCTACCTCTCCGGCGAAGTCGACCTCGTGGAGCTCATCTACACCCGCTTCATCAGCGCGGGATCGCAGGAGGTGGTCGTGCGCCCGCTGATGCCGCTCGAGCGGGACGTGGTGGTGGGCGGCGACGGCTTGCCGTCCCCCGAGGCGACCGCCGGATACGAGTTCGAACCGTCCCCCGAGGTGATCCTCGAGCGGCTCCTGCCCCGCTACGTCGAGGCGCGCGTCTACGCCGCGCTCCTCAACGCCGCCGCCTCCGAGCACGCCGCCCGCCAGCGGGCGATGAAGTCGGCCACCGACAACGCCGAGGACCTCATCGTGAGCCTGACCCGCGTGATGAACCGCGCCCGCCAGGACGCCATCACCACCGAGATCATGGAGGTAGTGGGAGGGGCCGAGGCCTTGCGCGCCGGGAAGGTCCCGCACGCCGAGCACCTGCTGGCCCAGATCAGCAGCGCCGAGACGTCCGCCGCCCCCCTGTACGAGAACTGAGCCGGGAGAGACAGGATGACCATGACCACCGCCCCCACGACCGGCGACCAGCCGACCGAGCTCAAGGACGGGCGCGTCGTCGCCATCGCCGGTCCCGTCGTCGACGTGGAGTTCCCGCCCGACGCGCTGCCCGAGATCAACACCGCCCTGGAGATGGACGTCGAGCTCGAGGGCGAGAAGATCACGATCACGGCCGAAGTCGCCCAGCAGATCGGCGATTCGCGCGTCCGGGCCATCTGCCTCAAACCGACCGACGGCCTTCCCCGGGGTGCGATCGCCCGCAACACCGGCCGCGGGATCACCATGCCGGTCGGCGACGGCACGCTCGGCCACGTGTTCAACGTGATCGGCGAGCCGCTCGACATCCCTGCCGACCAGCTCACCGGCATCGACGACCGCTGGGACATCCACCGCGAGCCGCCCCCGTTCGAGGAGCTCGAGCCGCGCAAGGAGATGTTCGAGACCGGCATCAAGGTGATCGACCTGCTCGAGCCGTACGTGAAGGGCGGCAAGATCGGCCTCTTCGGCGGCGCCGGCGTGGGGAAGACCGTCGTCATCCTCGAGATGATCCACCGGGTCGCCACCCAGCACGGTGGTGTGTCGGTGTTCGCGGGCGTGGGGGAGCGCACCCGCGAGGGCAACGACCTCTGGCTCGAGATGCAGGAGTCGGGCGTGATCGAGCGGGCCGCGCTCGTCTACGGCCAGATGGACGAGCCGCCGGGCGTGCGCCTTCGCGTCGGTCTCTCCGCGCTCACCCTCGCCGAGTACTTCCGTGACGTGAAGAACCAGGACGTGCTCCTCTTCGTCGACAACATCTTCCGCTTCGTGCAGGCGGGCTCGGAGGTGTCGACGCTGCTGGGCCGCATGCCCTCGGCCGTGGGCTACCAGCCCACGCTCGCCGACGAGATGGGTGAGCTCCAGGAACGGATCACGTCCACCAAGGGCCGGTCGATCACGTCGTTGCAGGCGGTGTACGTGCCCGCCGACGACTACACCGACCCGGCGCCGTTCACGACGTTCGCGCACCTCGACGCGACCACCGAGCTCTCGCGCCAGATCGCAGCGCTCGGCATCTATCCGGCCGTCGACCCGCTGTCGTCGACGTCGACGATCCTCGCACCCGAGATCGTGGGCGAGCGCCACTACAACGTGGCGCTGCGCACCCAGGAGATCCTCCAGCGCTACAAGGAGCTCCAGGACATCATCGCCATCCTCGGGATGGACGAGCTGTCCGAGGAAGACAAGGTCACGGTGAACCGCGCCCGCAAGGTGGAGCGGTTCCTCTCGCAGCCGTTCTTCGTGGGCGAGCAGTTCACCGGCCTGAAGGGGATCTACGTGCCCGTCGAGGAGACCGTCGAGTCGTTCGAGGCGCTCGTGAGAGGCGAGCTCGACGACGTTCCCGAGCAGGCGTTCTTCAACGTCGGTGGCGTCGAGAGCGTGCTCGAGAAGAGCAAGAGCCTCCAGGAGAGCTGAGTGCCGCTTCGCGTCGAGCTCGTCGCACCCGAGAGCGTCCTCTACGAGGGCGAGGCCGACATGGTCGTGTGCCGCACGACCGACGGCGAGATCGCGTTCCTGCCCGGCCACGCACCCTTCCTCGGCGCGCTCGGCGTCGGCGAGGTGCGCGTGCTGCTGCCGGGGGGTGGCACGGGCGGCAAGGGCGAAGAGGCCTTCACCGTCGACGGCGGTTTCGTCGAGGTGCACGAGGACAAGGTCACCGTGCTCTCCGACGCGGCCCGGCTCGAGGAGCCCGCCGACGCCGGTGAGGCCGGCGAGACACCCGCGGTCTGAGCGCGGGCGCGTCCGCGTACCGTGGCGCGAGTGCGCCGCGTCCTGTTCCTCCTCGTCGTGCTCGCGCTGGTCGCGAGCGCGTGCGACTCGTCGTCTCGGTCGGAGGCCGCGCGAGAGCTGCCCCCTGCGGCACTCGAGCCGTACGAGGGATTGGGAACGTGGGTCGACGTGTACGACTACGTGCCCGAGTTCCAGGCGGCGGGTCAGCCGCCGGCGGTCACGCCCGAGAGCGTCGACGACATGGCCGTGCTCGGAGTGGAGACGCTCTACCTCCAGGCCGCCCAGGTCGACGCCCGGTCACCGGGCGACACCATCGCCCCCGACCTCCTCGGCCGCTTCCTCCGCCGGGCGCACCGCAACGACATCGCGGTCGTCGCCTGGTACCTCCCGCGATTCGCCGACGTCGACGGCGACCTGCGGAGGATCCGTGCCATCCGCAGCTTCCGGGCCGGGTCGGAGTCGTTCGACGGGCTCGCGCTCGACCTCGAGTACACCGCCGACGTGCCCGACGTTCCGGCCCGCAACGATGCCCTGGTCACCCTGTCGGAACGGGTACGTGACCTCGTCGGCGACGACGAGGCCGTGGCGGCGATCGTGCTCGAGCCCGTCCTCCTCGAGGTCGTGAACCCCCTGTTCTGGCCCGACTTCCCGTGGCGGCGGATCCAGCCGCACTACGACGTCTGGATGCCGATGAACTACTGGACCAACCGCAGCGACGGCTCGCCCTACCGGGAGGGGTTCCGCTACACCGACGAGAACGTCCGGCGGCTCCGTGGCAACCTCGACGACGACGAGGCGCTCGTGCACACCATCGGCGGGATCGGCGACGGCGCCACGCCCGCCGACTACGAGGGCTTCGTCCGGGCGAGCCGCGAGATCGACGCCATCGGTTGGTCCGTGTACGACTACGACACCGTGTCGAGCAGCGCCTGGCCGCGCCTGCGCGGGTAGGTTCGCCACTGCACATGGCCATTCGAGCTGCCAACACGATCATCGCCGGGGTGAACAAGGCGGGCACGACCTCGCTGTTCGTCTCGCTGCAGACGCATCCCGAGGTGGCGACGTCGGCGGTGAAGGAGACCCGCTACTTCCTTCCGGCCCGCTACGGGCAGCCGCTCGAGCCGGCGTCCGTGTACGAGGGTCACTTCGCGGCCGCGGGCGACCGGCCCGTCCGGCTGGAGGCGACGCCGTCGTACTTCTACGGCGGGCGGCCGCTCGTCGACGAGATCGTGGGCTTGCTCGGTGGCGACGTGCGGATCGTCGTCGTGTTCCGTGATCCCGTGAGCCGGTTCCTGTCGTACTTCTCGTTCCAGAAGGCCCGGCTGCGGATCCCCGAGACGATGACCGTCGAGGAGTACCTGGCGACGGCGGACGCGTTGGGGCCCGTCGCCTTCTCCGACCCCGCCAACGAACGCTGGTTCGCGTTCCGTGGTGGCTGCTACGCCGACTACCTCGAACCGTGGCGCGACACGTTCGGCGATCGGTTCCGGGTGCTGTTCTTCGACGATGTCATGCGCTCGCCCGCAGCCGTGTTGCGCGACCTCGCGACCTGGCTCGAGATCGATCCCGGCGGGTTCCCGGCCGCCGAGCTGAGCTCGGAGAACCGCACCACGGGGTTCCGCAACCGAGGCTTCCAGCGGGTGGCGCTGGCGTTCAACGACCGCTTCGAGCGGTTCCTGCGCCGCCATCCCGATCTCAAGCGCCGGCTGCGAGCCGCGTACTACCGGGTGAACGGCCGCGCCGCGCGTGAAGCCGTACCCGACGAGGTCAGAGCCGACCTCGCCGCCCGCTACGAGGAGCCCAACACCCGTCTCGTCGCGCAGCTCCGTGGGATGGGGGTGACCGCCCTCCCGGACTGGCTCACCGCCTCCGATGCGTCCCGCGTGCGCGATTAGTGCGCACGAGGGACGCATCGAGGTGACTCAATCGAACTTCACCGACGAGTAGCGCATCAGCTTCTGCCAGCGGTGGCTGGCGTCGATCGTGCGGATCGTGCCCGATTTCGACCGCATCACCAGCGTCTGCGTGCCCGCACCCGTGCCCCAGTAGCGGACGCCCTTGAGCAGCTCGCCGTCGGTGATGCCGGTGGCCGAGAAGAACACGTCGTCGCCGCCGACCAGGCTGTCGGTGTCGAGCACCCGGTCGAGGTCGTACCCGGCGTCGAGGGCGGCCTTGCGCTCGTCGTCGTTGCGGGGCCACAGCCGCCCCTGGATCACCCCTCCGATGCACTTCAGGGCGCACGCCGCGATCACGCCCTCGGGCGTGCCGCCGATCCCGAGGAGGATGTCGACGCCGCTGCCGGGTAAGGCGGCGGAGATCGCGCCGGCGACGTCGCCGTCCGGGATGAGGCGGATGCGGGCGCCGGCCTCGCGGCACTCCTTGATGATGTCGGCGTGACGGTCGCGGTCGAGGATGACCGCGGTGACGTCGTCGACGTCCTCGCCCAGCGCCTTGGCCACGGCCCGCAGGTTGTCGGTGACCGACGCGTCGATGTTGATGGCTTCGGCCGCCTCGGGCCCGACGGCGATCTTCTCCATGTACACACACGGCCCGGGATCGAACATCGTGCCCCGTTCGGAGAGCGCGATCACGGCGATCGCACCCGGCCGCCCCAGCGAGGTGAGGGTGGTGCCGTCGATCGGGTCCACCGCGATGTCGATGCCGGGCCCGCCGGCGCCGATCTCCTCGCCGTTGTAGAGCATGGGCGCCTCGTCCTTCTCGCCCTCGCCGATGACGACGACGCCGTCCATCGAGACGCTGTTGAGCACGAGCCGCATGGCGTCGACGGCGGCCTGGTCGGCCGCCTCCTTGTCGCCTCGTCCCATCCACCGGCCGGCGGCGAGGGCGGCCGCCTCGGTGACGCGCGCGAGCTCGAGCGCCAGATTGCGGTCAGGGGCCTGTCGTTCCTCCATCACGTGCGGATTCTTACCCGAATCACCCACGCCGGCCACGGGGAGGTCGTCCGGTACCGTGGAGGCCGTGAGCACCCCCCGGGAGCACCGGCAGAGCGCACGGGAAGGCTGGCGGGAGGCCTACGACGCCGCCTCCCGCCGCGAGGCGGACTTCGACACGATGTCGGGCGTTCCGGTCGAGCCGGTGTACGGGCCCGACGACGGGGAGTTCCCCGGGCAGTGGCCCTACACCCGGGGCCCGTACGCCTCGATGTACCGCTCGAAGCTGTGGACCATGCGGATGTTCGCCGGTTTCGGCACCGCCGTCGACACGAATGCCCGCTTTCGCGAGCTGCTCGCCGCCGGCGGTGACGGCCTCTCCACCGCCTTCGACCTGCCCACGCTGATGGGGCGCGACAGCGACGACCCGCTGTCGCTCGGCGAGGTGGGGAAGTGCGGCGTCGCCGTCGACACCCTCGCCGACGTCGAAGATCTCTACCGGGGTATCGACCTTTCGAAGGTCACGACGTCGATGACGATCAACTCCCCCGCCGCCGTGTTGCTGGCGATGTACGTCGCGGCGGCGGAGCGCACCGGTGTCGAGCGTCGCGCCCTCGGCGGGACGCTCCAGAACGACATCCTGAAGGAGTACCAGGCCCAGAAGGAGTACGTCTTTCCGCCGCGGCCGTCGATGCGCCTCGTCGCCGACACGATCCGCTTCTGCACCGCGGAGATGCCGCGGTGGCACCCGATCTCGGTCTCCGGCTACCACATCCGTGAAGCGGGCTCGACCGCCGCCCAGGAGCTCGCGTTCACCCTCGCCAACGGCTTCGCCTACGTCGAGGCCGGCCTCGACGCCGGGCTGGCCGTCGACGAGTTCGCCCCCCGCCTCAGCTTCTTCTTCAACGCCCACATCGACTTCTTCGAGGAGATCGGGAAGTACCGGGCCGCCCGTCGCATCTGGGCGCGCTGGCTGCGCGACCGGTACGGCGCCGAGGCCGACCGTTCGCTCCAGCTTCGGTTCCACACCCAGACCGCCGGCGTCTCGCTCACCGCGCAGCAGCCCGAGGTGAACATCGTGCGCACCGCGGTCGAGGCGCTCGCGGGTGTGCTCGGCGGCACGCAGAGTCTGCACACGAACTCGATGGACGAAGTGCTCGCGCTGCCCACGGAGCGCGCCGCCCGCATCGCGCTGCGGACGCAGCAGGTGATCGCCAACGAGTCGCGCGTCGCCAACGTGGCCGACCCGCTCGGCGGCTCGTATTACGTGGAGGCCATGACCGACGAGATGGAGCGCCGCGCCGAGGAGGTGTTCGCGCAGCTCGACCGGCTCGGCGACGGCTCGATGCGCGAGGGCGTGCTCCGGGCGGTCGAAGAGGGTTGGTTCCAGCGCGAGATCGCCGACTCCGCGTACGAGCTCGAGCGCAAGCTCAACGACGGTCGCCACCTCCTCGTGGGGGTCAACACCGCGACCGAGGGTGACGACGACGACTTGCCGGAGATCCTCCACATCGGGCCCGAGGTGGAGGAGTCGCAGCTCAAGCGGCTGGCGCAGGTCAAGGGCGATCGCAACGGGGCGCGCGTCGACGCCGCCCTCTCCCGAGTGCGCGCCGACGCCGCCGACCCGACGGCGAACCTCATGCCCGCGCTGCTCGAGGCGGTCGGCACGCAGGCGACGGTCGGCGAGATCATGAACGCGATGGCGGAGGAGTTCGGCCGCCACCGCGAAGAGCCCGTCATCTGATCGTGGACGACGCCCTCCTCGCGGTGGCCCGTGCCGCCAAGGGGTTCATGCCCGACGACGAGGGTCGCGCTCTCCACGACGCCGGGGCGAAGGCGGCGCCCGTCGGACCGCTGCTCGAGGTCGGTAGCTACTGCGGGAAGTCGGCGGTCTACCTCGGCGCTGCGGCGCGGGCGGCGGGAACGGTGCTCTTCAGCGTCGATCACCACCGCGGCTCGGAGGAGAACCAGGCGGGCTGGGAGCACCACGATCCCGAGGTCGTCGATCGTACGACGGGGCGCATGGACACGCTGCCGTTCTTTCGCCGCGCGATCGCCGCCGCCGATCTCGAAGCAGTGGTCGTCGCGGTGGTGGGCGACTCGCCGACCGTCGCCCGGCACTGGGCCACGCCCCTGGGTCTGCTGTTCATCGACGGCGGCCATGCACTCGACGTGGTGGTGGCCGACTACGAGAGCTGGTCGCGCCACGTCGCACCCGGCGGCCTGCTCGTGTTCCACGACGTGTTCGAAGACCCGGCCGAGGGCGGTCAGGCGCCCTACGAGGTGTGGAAGCGCGCCGTCGGGGACGGCTACGAGCCGGTCTCGACCACCGGCAGCCTGCGCGTCCTCCGCCGCGGCTGACGTTCGCATCGCTGCCAGGAAGAGCTCCTGCGCACCGGCGCGGGGGAAGAGAGGATCAGCCCTCGCGGGGGCGGCGCACCGCCATCTCCGCCTCGATCTCGACTCCGGCGGCCAGGAGCTCGTCGGGTGTGAGGCCCACGGGCAGGCCCTCGCCGCGGAAGAGGCCGGCGGTCGGGCCCTCGCCGCCGAGGGCGTCGGCGGCGAGCACCACCGCGGCCGAGTTCCACGTCGGCTGCTCGACCGGGTACAGCTCGCCGTCGCGGCGGAACGCCTCGTCGTCGAAGTTCGCGCCCGTCCAGTAGCCGCCGCCGTCGGCGCGCAGGAACTGCACCCACTCGAAGAGCTTGTGTGCCTCCGCGACCGCGCCGATCGCGTCGAGCGCAAGCACGAACTCGCACGTCTCCGCGGCCGTGACCCACGGCCGATCGGACACGCAGCGCACGCCCCGGCCTTCGACCACGAACGTTCTCCAGCCGGCGGCGACACGAGCGTGCGCGGAATGCCCGCGGAGCACCCCGCCGAGGATCGGGTAGTACCAGTCCATCGCCCAGCGCGACTTGTCGAGGAACACGTAGGGGCGGTGCGCCACCGCGATGGCGAGCGAGCCGAGCGAGAGCTCCCAGTCGGGACGCTCGTGGCCGAGGTGCTCCGCGATGGCGATCGCGTGCCGCAGACTCGCGTGCACGCTCGACGACCCCGTGAGGAGAGAGCCGTCGCGCGGATCGTCGCCGCGCCAGGCCAGCTCGCCGGTCTCGGTCTGGTGGTCGAGCGCGAAGTCGATCGCCCGTTCGACCACGGGCCAGAACCGCTCCAGGAACTGCCGGTCCCCGGTGGACAGGTAGTGGTGCCATACGCCGTTGGCGACGTAGCAGGTCACGTTCGTGTCGAGCGCGACATCCTTGACTTCGTTGCCGACGTAGTACGCGTGCCACGATCCGTCGCGCCGCTGCATGCGGCGCAGCCAGTCGTAGGCGCGCTCGGCCTCTTCGTGGTGGCCGCCGATATCGAGCGCCATCGCCGCCTCGACGAGGTTCCACGGGTCGGTGTGATGACCGGGTGTCCACGGGATGTTGCCGTCGGGCAGCTGGATCGCGGCGATTGCAGCGCACGTCGCGGCAACGTCGGCGCGCGAGAGGACGCCGGGCACTTCGGGCACCTCACGCCGCGACATGGTCACGCTCCCTTCGGACGGTCGGATGCTCGACCCCGGGCTCGTCGGCCCGAGGCTTGACGGCATAGACGACGAGGCTCTTGCCGAGGACCGGGTTCAGCACCCGATCGAGAAGCTCGGTCCAACGGGGCCGGTTGGTGAGCTCCCACACGAGGAAGTCGTGGTAGCGCTGCACCGCCCACGACGAGTCGGCGCGCTCGACGCCGACCGCGCACCGCAGCCACCAGTAGGGGGAGTGCAGCGCGTGGGCGTGGTGCGATCCGACCGGAGCGAGCCCCGCCCGGCGCAGCTTCCCCTCCAGCGCCCGGCGGCGGTAGATGCGCACGTGGCCGCCGGGCGTGTCGTAGTAGTCGGAGTCGAGCGCCCAGCAGATGCGCTCCGGGAACCGGCTCGGCACCGTGACCGCGATGCGGCCGCCGGGACGCAGGACGCGCACGAGCTCGCCGAGCGCGCCCTCGTCGGCCCAGATGTGCTCGAGCACCTCGGCCGCCACGATGCGGTCGAAGGTGGCGTCGGGGAACGGGAGGCTGAGGGCGTCGCCGTTCACGGCGCCACCGGCGGCGCCGCGCGGGAGCTGGCCGGCGTCGAGCATCCCACCCGCGACCGCGCTCACGTCGGCGAGCTCTTCGGCGTCGGCGTCGAAGGGCACCACGACCGCGCCCCGGCGCCAGCTCTCGAAGGCGTGGCGGCCGGCACCGCAGCCGAGATCGAGGACGCGGTGGCCGGGCTCGAGTTGCAGGCGCTGGAAGTCGACCGTCAGCACCCGCGGCTCCCGTGCTCGTCGAGCAGGGCGCGGTACTGGTCGACCGTGCGGGCAGCGGCCGAGCGCCAGGTGAAGTGCTCGAGGACGCGGGCCCGACCGGAGGCGCCGACCCGGTCGCGCAGGTCGCGGTCGGCGAGGGTGCGCAACAGCGCCGCCGCGAGGGCGCCGGGGTCGGCCGGGGGAACCAGCAGCCCCGTCTCGCCGTCGGTGCCGACGACCTCGGGCAGCGCCCCACCGGTAGTGGCGACGACGGGCACGCCGCACGCCATCGCCTCGATCGCCGGGAGCGAGAACCCCTCGTACAACGACGGGACGGCGGCCACCTCGGCCTCGGAGTAGAGATCGACGATGCGATCGGTCGTCACGCCCGACACGAAGGTCACGGACCCGGCGAGGGCGAGCCGGTCGATGAGGGCGGGGATCCGGCTCTTCCCCTTCATCTTGCCGATCACCACGAGGTGGGCGTCGTCGCGTTCGGTCCGCACCTTGGCGAGCGCTTCGAGGAGGTGGGCGAGCCCCTTCATGGGAACGTCGGCGCTCGCGGTCGTCATGATGCGGACGGGCACGCGTGCCACCCCCGGGCGGGGAGCGAACAGCTCGGGGTCGACTCCCACCGGCACCACGTGCAGGCGCTCGGCCGGAATTCCCATCTGGGCGACGATGTCGCGCTTCGACGACTCCGACACGGTGATGTGACGGGGCATCTGCCGCGCCACCTTCGCCTGCATGTCGAGGAAGCCGTACCAGCGGCGCAGCGTGAAGCGCCGCCACGCGCTGGTGGCGTGGGCGAGATCGAGGTCGCGATCGACCGTAATCGGGTGGTGCAGCGTGGTGACGACCGGCCAGCCCTCGTCGGCGAGCTTGGCCAAGCCCGTGCCCAGGCACTGGTTGTCGTGCACCAGATCGAACTCGTGGCGCCGGCCGCGCAGGTGGCGCCGGACCCGCCGCGAGAACGTGTACGGCTCGGGGAACCCGGCGCCGCACATGATCGCGAACTCCTGGAGGTCGATCAGGCTCGTGAACTCCCAGGGCCACGGCACCCGAAACGGGTTCTCGGGCCGGTACAGGTCGAGGCTCGGGACCCGCCGGAGCTGCTCGGGGTCGGCGAGCTCGGGGTAGGGGGGACCCGAGAACACCTCCACCTCGTGGCCGAGGGCAGCGAGCTCCCGGGCGAGGTAGCGGGTGTACACGCCCTGGCCGCCGCAGTGCGGGTTGCCGCGGTACACCAGATAGGCGACGCGAAGGGGCACGTCAGGGGGCCTGGGCATAGGGCGACAAAGCTACTCGACGGTCACTCCCTCCCCGCCAGGCGTGCACCGCCTTCTGGTCGCGCTCGCCGCTCCGCACGCCACACGCGTCGGACTCGGGGCGCATCTAGCCTGCAATGGCGTGGACGGGGGCGTGAGCGCCGCGATGCTCGCCCGGTCGCGGACCGTGGCCGAGCCCCGATGGAGCGGCTCGGGGCGAAAGGCCGCGTGGGTGGAGGTCTTCGACGGTCGCGCGGACGCCTTGGTCGCCCCCGCCGACGGGTCGGCGCCCCCCGAGACCGTCTCCGCCGACGCCGCCGTCGTCCCGGCCCGTCCTTCCGGTGGCGGCGCCCTCGCCTGGGCCGGCGACGACCGCGTCGTGTACGCCGCCGCCGACGGGCGCCTGCTCGCCGTCGACGTGACCGGCGGCCCGGTGCGGGTGCTGAGCCGCGACGGCCGGGCGGCCGCGCCGGCGGTGTCTCCCGACGGTACCCGCGTCGCCTTCGTTCTCGAGCGCGACGACGGTTGCGACGTCGCCGTCGTGCCGCTCGACGGTTCGGCGTGGCCCGTCCGGGTTTCGGAGGGCGCCGACTACGCGTGGGACCCGGCGTGGTCGCCGTGGAACGACGCCCTCGTGTGGCACGAGTGGGACCTGCCCGACATGCCGTGGGACGCGTCGCGCATCGTCTCCCGCAAGCTCGACGGGCTCGCTCCCGCCGGCGACGCCCTGGTGCTCACGGGCGCCGGCGCCGCGACCGGCCAGCCGCGGTTCGCTCCCGACGGCTCCGCACTCGCGTTCATCAGCGACGCGTCCGGATGGGCGAACGTTTGGATCGCCGAGCGCGACGGTTCGGGTGCCCGGCCGTTGCTCGACGATCCCCACGAGCACGCCGAGCCGTCGTGGTCGCCCGGGCAGCGTTCGTACGCGTGGGCACCGGACGCGGCAGCGCTGGCCCTGTGCCGCAACGACGGCGGCTTCGGCGGGCTGGTCGTCGCGACGGTGCACGGTGACGCATCCGCCGGGCGCGAGGTCGCGGCCGGTTGGCACCAGGGCCTCGACTGGGGGCCTGCGGGCCTGCTGTGCGTGCACTCCCGGCATCTCGCACCCCCGCGCATCGTCGTCGAGCCGGCGCCGGTGGGCGGTGCGCGCACGCGTGCGCTGGCGTCGGGTGGAGTTGCGGGCCTCGAGGACTCGGGCTCGGCCGCGCTCGAGCCCGAGCTCGTGGCGTGGGACGCCGACGACGGCACGACGATCCCAGGGCTCCTGTGGCGACCACTGCAGCCGGCGGGTGGCGCGGGCGGGCGCCCGCCCCTCCTCGTCGACGTGCACGGTGGCCCCACCGGCCAGGCGACCGCGGTGTGGTCGCCGCGGCAGCGGTTCCTGCTCGACCGCGGCTGGGCGATCCTCGCACCGAACGCGCGCGGCTCGACCGGCTCCGGACGCGCGTACACGCAGGCGCTCGGCGGCGAGTGGGGCCGGCGTGACCTCGCCGATGTCGTGGCCGGCATCCGCCACGCCCGCGCCGCCGGCTGGTGCGATCCCGAGCGCGTCGCCGTGATCGGGGGCAGCGCGGGTGGTCTCACCGCCCTGCTCCTCGCCGCCCACCACGGCGACCTCGTGCGCGCCGCCGTGAGTCTCTACGGCGTCACCGATCTCTTCGACCTCGCCGAGACCACGCACCGCTTCGAGTCGCGGTACCTCGATCGCATCGTCGGCGAGCTCCCCGGCGCCGCCGACCGCTACCGGGACCGTTCACCGATCACTCACGCAGCGGCGATCTCCGTGCCCGTCCTCGTGCTGCAGGGGACCGCCGACAAGGTCGTGCCCCCGGCGCAGGCGCGCGCGATCGTGGATGCCATGCGAGCCGGCGGGGCAACGGTCGACTACCACGAGTACGAAGGGGAAGGACACGGCTGGTCCCGCGCGGACACGATCGCCGACGGGCTCGAACGCATCGACTCGTTCCTGAGCAGGTGGGTGCTCCGGAGATGAGCCAGTACGCCTTCAAGGGTGCGCGCCGCGGCACCGGCGCCGTCGATCGGGCCGTGCTGCTCGCGCACGGGGCGGGGTCCGACAAGGAGTCGGCGGTGCTCAAGGGCGTGGCGAACGCGCTCGCCGCCGCCGGGATCCCGTCGTTGCGCTTCGACTATCCGTACCGAGTGGCCAAGAAGCGCGCGCCGGACCGGCCGCCGGTGCTCGAGCGGGCGACCCGTGACGCCGCCGCCGAGCTGGCGCGGCGCACCGGTCTCCCGCCGGAGCGTCTCGTGTTGGGGGGCCGCTCGATGGGCGGGCGGTACTGCTCCCAGGTCGTCGGCGACGAGGAGCTGCCCGTTCCCGCGCTCGGCCTCCTCCTTCTGGGCTACCCGCTGCACCCCGCCGGGCAACCGGGCCGCCAGCGCGTGGACCACTTCCCGCGGTTGCGGGTGCCGTGCCTGTTCGTCAGCGGAACCCGCGACGCCCTCGCCGGTCGCGACGCCCTCGCCAAGGCCACCAAGGCGATCAAGGGCAAGGTCACCTTCCACTGGCTCGAGTCCGCCGACCACGGCTACCGGCCCCTGAAGGCCAGCGGGCGCACCGTCGACGACGTCATCACGGAGGTGGCCGGCACCTCCGCCACCTGGGTGTCCGCTTTGCCCGGCTCGTAGCGGAGACTTTCGTCACAGCCCGCGCCTGACCTGCACGGACGGAGAAGGCTCCGAGAACGCTCCATGAAACGGGGCGATCAACCCGAGGTCCGGGCCCTCGGTGAGCGACAATGGAGGCATGCGAGTCAGTCGCTCCTTCGGCTTCGTCGACCTCTGCGGGTTCACCCGCTTCACCGACGCGCACGGTGACGAGGAGTCGGTCGCGGTCCTCACCCAATTCCGGGCGTGCGTCCGCGAGGTGGCATCGGAGTACGGCGTGCGGGTGGCGAAGTGGCTGGGCGACGGCGCGATGTTCGTGAGCACTGAGCCCAGGCAGCTCGTGGCGGCGGTCGTGGAGCTCGAGCACCGCCTCGACGTCGCCCAGGGGGCGCTCCCGATCCGTGCCGGGATGGCCGGGGGCGACGTGATCCTCTTCGAGGGCGACGACTACATCGGCGGGCCCGTGAACCTGGCGGCCCGGCTGTGCGACGGCGCCCAGCCCAACGAAGTGCTGGCGTCGGCCGATCTGGCCGAGTTCAAGCCCACGTGGACCGAAGCCCGCCCGGTGGGCACGCGGAACGTGCCCGGCTTCGTCCAGCCCATCGAGGTCGTGCGGGTCGGGCTGCCCGTCACCGCCGAGCTGCAGCTGTAGCGCATCCGCCGCCCCGCTACCCTCCGGGATCGTGCGGACGAGCGAGGGAGGCTTGTGATGAACACCTTGCGCCTGGAGCGCGACGGCCACGTCGGCTGGCTGTACCTCGACCGGCCCGACAAGCTCAATTCGTTCACGATCGAGATGTGGCGCGAGCTCGCCGAGCTCGGCGACGAGCTCCGCACCGACCCCGATTTGCGTGCCCTCGTCGTGATCGGGGCGGGGCGGGCCTTCTCGAGCGGGATCGACACCTCGGTGTTCTCCGGTGGCGACGGCGCCAACGCGCTCGACGCCGGCCCCGAGCCCGGGAGCCGCCACGACGATCCCGCCGTCGACGCGATCATGCGTACGCAGGACGCGTACACCTGGCTGGAGGAAGCGCCCTTCGCGACGATCGCGGCGGTGCGCGGGTACGCCTTGGGCGCCGGGCTGCAGATCGCGCTGGCGTGCGACATCCGCGTCGTCGCACGCGACACGAAGCTCGGGTTGCTCGAGTTCAAGTACGGGATCATCCCCGATCTCGGGGGCACGCAGCGCCTGCCGCGTCTCGTCGGCGCGGGGAAGGCGAAGGAGCTCATCTTCACCGCCGCCCGCGTCGACGCCGGGGAGGCGCACCGGATCGGCCTCGCCGAGCGGCTCGTCGACGGCGACGAGCTCGAGCGGGTCGCGGGCGAGCTCGCCGCCGCCGTCGCCGCCCAACCGCCCCTCGCCGTGCGCGGCGCCAAGGGCGCGGTGAACGCGGCGGCGCACGCCTCGGTGCGCGACGGCTTGCGGGTCGAGGCCGAGGCCCAGGCGACCTGCCTGCGCTCCGACGACATGAAGGAGGCGATCGCCGCCTTCGTGGAGCAACGTTCGCCCCAGTACCACGGTCGCTGAACGCACCGTCGTACCATCACCTTCGTGACTCAGCGTTATCTCGTTCGTCCGAGCCCGCCGTTGCGGGGCACGGTACGCGTGTCGGGGGCGACCAAGAACGCCGGGCTCAAGCAGATGGCCGCCGCGCTCCTCGCACCGGGCACCAGCGTGCTGCGCAACGTCACCCCGGTCGCCGACCTCGACGTGATGCTCGACGTGATGCGCGCGATCGGAGCCGGCGTCGAATGGGCGGGCCCCGACACCCTGCACATCGACGCCGGCGGTCCCCTCCAACCGGAGGCGCCCTACGAGCTGGTCACGCGCATGCGAGCGTCGATCAACGTGCTCGGGCCGCTGCTGGCGCGCTGCGGCGAGGCTCGCGTCGCGATGCCCGGCGGCGACAACATCGGAAGCCGCAAGCTCGACATGCACTTCCGGGGCCTCGAGGCGATGGGTGCGGAGCTGCGTGTGGTGCACGGGTTCATCGAGGCGCGCTGCAACGCACTCGGTGGCGCGCGCGTCGTCCTCGAGTTCCCGAGCGTCGGGGCCACCGAGAATCTGTTGACGGCGGCGGTGCTCGCCAAGGGCGAGACCATCATCGAGAACGCAGCCCGCGAGCCCGAGATCCGTGACCTCGCCGCCTTCCTCAACCGGATGGGGGCGAAGGTGCACGGGGCCGGCACCTCCACGATCGTCGTCGAGGGCGTCGAGACCCTCACGCCGGTGGAGAGCACGCTCATGGGCGACCGCATCGAAGCGGGCACCTTCCTCATGGCGTGTGGCATCGCGGGGGGCGAGATCGTCGTCGAGGGGACCGAGCTCACCCACCTCGAGATGGTCGCCATCAAGCTGGGGGAGATGGGCCTCGACGTCACGCCCACTCCCGACGGCCTGCACGTCCGTGCCGAGGAGCGCCTGCGGGCGGTCGACATCGCCACGCTGCCGTACCCCGGCTTCGCCACCGACTTCATGCC
>DASUUL010000232.1:0-6894 GCA_036374115.1 Acidimicrobiia bacterium
CACAAGCTCGAGGTCGCCGAGACCTCGCGGCGCGGCCACGCCGCCCGGCTGGCGCGAGCGGCCGCCCTGGACGGCGTCGACGTGGTCGCGGTCCTCGCCGGCGACGGCACGCTCAACGAGGCCGCCGACGGGCTCGCCGGCACCATCACCGCCCTCGCCCCGCTGCCGGGCGGCTCCACCAACGTCTTCGCCCGCTCGATCGGCGTGGCCTACGACCCGGTGGAGGCGTCGAACCGGCTCGTGAGCTCGCTGCGCGACCTGCGCCTGCGCCGGATCGGCCTCGGCTCGGCCAGCGGGCGGCGGTTCCTGTTCCATCTCGGGCTCGGGTTCGACGCCGCCGTGATCTCACAGGTCGAGCGGCGCTCGTTCCTCAAGCGTCACCTCGCCCATCCCATCTATGTCACCGCCGCCGTGAACACCTGGTTCGGCCACTACGACCGGTCACGGTCCCGGTTCCGGGTCGCGATCGGTGAGGGCGACCACGAGGAGATCGTGGGCGACTCCGCCTTCGCGGTCGTGTCGAACACCAGGCCGTACACGTACCTGGGGCGGCGCCCGATCGTGATCGCACCCGGCGCCGATCTCGACCAGCCGCTCACGCTGACCCTGTTCCGGGCTCTGGAGGCCCCTCTCATCCTGCGGGGCGCGGCGTCGGCGCTCACGACGTCGAACATGATCACCCACCACCCGAAGATCGCCCAGCGCGAGCGCATCGAGTCGCTCACCGTGGTCGGCCACGGCCCGTTCCCGTTCCAGGTCGACGGCGACTACCTCGGCGAGACCGAGCACCTCGATGTCCGCTGGGAACCCGACGCGCTCACCCTCGTGGTGCCCTGACCTCGGCACTCCAGAACCTGCGCGTTCTTCGCGGTACTCTCGGCGCGCTCGGCGCGCAAGTTGCGGGAAGCTACCGATCCGAGCCGGCGAGGGCGGCGCGGGCGAGGTCGGGGACGTCGGTGATCACGGCGTCGACACCGGCGGCGGCGAGGCGGCGCACCTCCTCGGGGAGGTTCACGGTCCACGCGTTGACCGCCACGCCGGCGGCGTGGGCACGCTCGGCGGTCGCCCCGGCCACCGGCCCGACGAGCGAGCGCACGTCGGGGTGGAGGGCGGCGTGGCCGCGGTCGGCGACGACTGCCACGGCGTCGAGCGGATCGAACCCGACCAGGGTGAGGAACGCCGTGGGCAGGCCACCGTCGAGCTCGCGCACGCGGTCGATGCTGGCGAGGTTGAACGACGACACCAGCACGTCGTCGCGCCCACCGCGGGCGTGCAGCAGCCCCACCACGGCGGCGGCGACGCGATCGTCGGGGTCGTAGTCGGCGTCGCCCGGGAGGTTCTTCACCTCCACGTTGACGAGCATCCCCTCGCAGGCGTCGAGCGCCTCGGCCAGCGTCGGAACCGAGGGAAGGGCGGCCCGGATGTCGGCGGCGGGGTGCTCGCCGAGCACGCCGATGCCCGGCACCTCGGCGTCGAGGTGCACCACGAGCTCGCCGTCGGCGCTGCGGTGCACGTCGAGCTCCACGCCGTCGGCGCCCTGAGCCGCCGCCTCGCGGAACGCCGCCACGGTGTTCTCGGGGGCGGCCCGGCACGCGCCCCGGTGGGCGAGGATCAGCACGGCCGGCGGAACCCCAGGTCAGACCCCTTGCGGACCGGTGCGAGCGCCCCTACTGTCTGGCGTTGCCTCGAGGACACGTCACCCCGAGGACGCTTGTGAACGTGCGCACGAGCATCTCCCCGGCCCGCCCGCACGGGAGCGACCGCAGGCCCAACCCTGAGCGAGCACTGCACGGAGGATCCGTGGCTCTTACCTGGATCAGAACCCACGACTGGGACGCGAACACTTGGCGGGGCCGCTCCGCCTGTCGCGATTCCGACCCCGACGTCTTCTTCCCGATCGGCAGCACCGGCATGGCGCTCGAGCAGATCGAGACCGCCCGCCGAATCTGCACCGCCTGTCAGGTCAGCGAGGAGTGCCTCGAGTTCGCACTCGCCACCAACCAGGAGGCGGGCGTCTGGGGCGGCACCACCGAGGAGGAGCGCCGCAAGCTGCGCAAGGCTTGGCTGGCCAAGCAGCGCGCTGCCAGCTGACGCTCGCCCGGCCACCCGGGTCACTACAGATCGACCGGCGTCGAGGGCGCCAGCGATACGCGCAGATGCGCCCGTGTACCGGTGGTGGCGCCGTCGGGATCGGCCGGGCCGAGGTCGAGAGAGCCGCCGAGCTCGCCCGTCATCAGCGCCAGCACGATCGAGAGCCCGAGCCCCTTCGAGGTGTCGAGGTCGAATCCGGGCGGCAGCCCCACGCCGTCGTCGATCACGTCGACGTCGAGCTGCCCGTCGAGACGGGTGAGCCGCACCAGCACCCGACCCTTCGTCGGGCCGTCGCCGTCGCGGGGAAACGCGTGGTCGACGGCGTTCTGCATCAGCTCGTTCAGCACGACTGCCAGGGGCGTCGCCACCTCGCCGCGCAGGTCACCGGCGTCGCCCTCCACGTCGAATTCGATGCGCACGTCGGGCGTCGACACCGTCTCCTCGACGACCCGGAGGAGCGGCCGGATCACCTCATCGAACGCCACCACGTCGCCGGCGTCGCGCGACAGCGTCTCGTGCACGATCGCGATCGACCGGATGCGGCGCTGCGACTCGTCGATCGCCTCCTGCGCCTCGGTCGACGCGAGCCGGCGGCCCTGGAGCCGCAGCAGCGCCGCGATCGTCTGGAGGTTGTTCTTCACGCGGTGGTGGATCTCCCGGATGGTGGCGTCCTTCGACACCAGCATCCGGTCACGGCTCCGGAGGTCGGTGACGTCGCGCAGCAGGACGACCGCGCCCACGAGCTTGTCCGACTCGAGCAGCGGGATCGTCCGGAGCGTGAACGACGCGTCGCCTCGCTCCATCTCCTCGTCGACGGGAAGGCGCGCCCGGATCGCGGTGTCGACGGCCTCCTGGTCGAACCCGATCTCGTCGAGGCGCATCCCCTTCGTGTAGGCGTGGATGCCCATACGGTGCAACGAGCTCACCGCGTTCGGGCTCGCGAACAGGATCCGCCGGTCGCCGTCGAGCACGATCACACCGTCGCTGACGCGAGGCGTGTCCTCGTACGGCACCTCGTCGCGTCCGAAGGGGAAGCTCCCCTCCGCCACCATGGTGGCCAGGCGGTCGAACACCGCCAGGTAGTTGCGCTCGAGCTCACCGTGGCGGCGGGGCGACTCGGTGGGCGACTCCCGGGTGACGAGGGCGATCAGAGCATCACGGTGGCGCACGGGGATGCACTGCACCCGAGCCCGCTCCTTCGAGCCGAGCACGGTGCCACCGCCGACGAGGATCTCGCCCTGGCGCCAGGCATGGCTGAGCAGCGGGCGCTCGACCTCGCCTACGACGGTGCCGACCATGTCGGCGGGGTACAGCGTCTGGCCCGTCGTGGGGCGAACCTGCCCGAGCACCACGAACCGGTGGCCGTGCTCACGGCCCGGCACGTCGCCGCGCTCCCCCTCGCCGGGAACGGGGCCGTCGATCGGTGTCAGGAGGAGGAGATCGGAGAAGCACAGGTCAGCCAGCGACTGCCACGAGGCCACCAGCCGGCGTAGATGCGCGAGCTCGTCGAGACCGAGCGGCGTGTCGTGGAGCGCCGGAGTCCCGAGCATGGTCACGGGTGAAGCGTACCGGCGGCCTACGCGAACAGGTGCTCACCGATGCGGGAGAGCCCCGAAACGTCGTAGATGTCGATCTCGAAGTTCGGCACGGTCGCCACCACCTCGGGCTGGCGCCCGAGCTCGGCGCGCAGCTCCGCCTCGCGCTTCGCGACCACCGAGAAGTTCAGGAACGACTCGCCGACCGTCTTGAGCACGCGGGCGACACGATCGGGGTCGGCGACGTCGTCGGGCAGCGCACCGGAATCGGTGACGGCGGCGGCGATGGCAGGGGCATTGCTCGCGAGCTTGTGCGCGGCATGGGCGGCGTCGGGGTCGAGGAGGTAGTCGGGCAGCGTCTTGTTCAGCACCAGCGCACCGAGGTGGTAGCGGCGCGCGCTGAGCTGCTCGCAGAAGAACTCGGCCTCGCGCAGCGGCGCACCCTCGAGGGTGGTCACCACTGCGAACGTGGTGCGCCGGTCGTGCAGCAACCCTTCGACGGCGTGGGCGCGCTCGACGAAGCCGTCGTACATCGACTGGAAGTTCAGGAAGAACTCGGCGATGTCCTGCAGGAACTGGCTCCCGAGGATGCGATCCGCCATTTGGTAGAAGGGCCGGCTCGCGACGTTGAGCACGCGGGCGCCGCGCTTGCCGCCAACGCGGTACGGCATCGTGAGCCAGCGCAGCAGCCGCCCGCCGAAGAAGTCGGCCATGCGGGCGGGCGCCTCCAGGAAGTCGAGCGCGTTGCGCGTCGGGGGCGTGTCGATGACGATCAGGTCGTAGGCGCCGGTGGCGTGGATCTCGTAGAGCCGCTCCATCGCGATGTAGTCGTGGCTCTGCACGAAGCGGCTGGTGAGATTCGTGTAGAGCCGGTTCTCGAGGATGCGGTAGGCGGTCTCCTCGTCGGGCGCGTGGCGCAGCACGAGGTCGTCCCACGACCGCTTGGTGTCGAGCATCGCCGCCCACAGCTCGCCCCGAGGCTCCAGGCCGGCGGCCTCGAGCGCCTCGGCCGGCACCTGCTTCTCGACGTTGCCGAAGCCCTCGAGGCCGAGCGCGCTCGCCAGGCGGCGGGCGGGGTCGATCGTGACCACGAGCACCTTGCCTCCGAGGCGGCTGGCCGCGGTCACCGCGGCCGCGGCCGCCACCGACGTCTTGCCGACACCGCCCGACCCGCAGAAGACCATGATCTCCTTCGTGGCGAGGAGCTGCTCGAGGCCACCGGGGGGCGTGCTCGGGCTCATCAGGTGAGCTCCTGGGCAAGCGCGTCGGCGACCATGCGCGTCACCCGCAGCCCGGCGTCGCGCACGAACAGGTACGGCACGTAGACCATCGGCAGGTCGACGGTCTCGCGCAGCCGGGTGAGGTGCGTGGCGCGCGTCCGCCGCAGCGAGACGGCCAAGCGCGCCGCCTCGAAGACCCGCGACGCGCCGGTACCCGCCCGCGCCGCCAGGGTCTCGACCGCGTCGGGCTGCCGGAGCGCCTCGAAGGTCGCCTCGTCGGCGTGCGTGAACAGCTCGGGCAGCACCCGGTTCACGAACACGGCGCCGAGCGGTACCCGCAGCTCGGCTCGGGCGCGCTCGACGAGCTCGATGGTCTCGTTGACCGGCATTTCCTCGGGCGTGGCAACGACGTTGAGCGCGGTGAGAGCCGGGTCCGAGAGGAGCTCGACCATCCAGTCGGTCTGCGTGCGCACCATGCCGACGGAGACGAGCTCCTGGATCGCGCGCGGCGCGTCGAGCTGGCCGATGATGTGGCCGGTGGCGGCGGCGTCGACGACGACGAGATCCCAGTCGGCGCGCCCCTCGATCGACTCGCGCACCTCCCAGCACACCTTGCCGACCGTCAAGACCTCCTTCACGCCCGGTGCGGCGGTGGCGACGAAGTCGAGTGCCCGGGCCAGCGGACCGAGCCGCCCGAGCACGGGCACGCGCAGGTTCAGCCGCAGGTACTCCTTGAGCGACTCCTCGGTGCGCATGGCCATCGCCCACACACCGGGGTACACCTCGCGAGGATCGAAGCCGACCGGCGCCTGCTCGAAGAGGTCGGGGAGGTTCCCCTTGGCGTCGACCTCGACCACGAGCACGCGCTGGCCCCGCTCGGCGGCCAGCAGGGCGGTGGCGGCGGCGACGGTGCTCTTGCCGACGCCTCCCTTGCCGGTGAAGAAGAGGAGCCGCCGCCCGAGGAGGTCGGGCTCGGGCACGACGTCAGCTACCGAAGCCGACCCGCTTGGCGCCTTCGTCGGCGTCGACCTCGATGTAGCCCAGCTTGTCGGCCGGGACGCCGATCTTGCGGCCCTTGGCGTCGTCGAACCAGAGCATGGCGGCGCCGTCGCCGAGCGCCTTCTCGACCATCTTCACCGTGTCTTCGATCCCACCCTCGAGCTCGAGGGTGAGCTCCTTGGGCGTGTGGACGACACCGATTCGCACTTCCATCCTGTGGGCACCTCGCTCGCGCTCGGGCGACGACTCGTGCCTCGCATGGTAGCGGCCTCGTTTGTGCGCGGATCGCTGGTGGAGTCAGTGCTCTTGCACGAACAGGGTCATTCGACGTCCGCGGGGCCTCCGAGCGCCACCCGGCCGGCGTAGTAGAGCGTGGCCTCCGGCGTGAACGGGTGGTACTTGCCGGCTCGCACGTCGCGGTACGCGCGCGGGAGCCCGGTGCGGTTGTAATAGGAAGGACCGCCGGCGGTCTCCATCGCGATGTCGACGACCTCGACGGCGTCGACGACGACGGCGCGCTTGGCGAGGTTCACCGTGTTCATGGTCTCGGCGTCGGCGCCGTAGTCGTCGCCGATCTCGTCCAGGGCACCCATCAGGGCCCACCACGACGTCCGCAGCTTGAAGTCCATGAGGCCCACCTGGCGGTGCACCGGCGGAAGCGTCTCCATCGGGTCGTGACCGCGCCGCTTCCCGGCGATCAGTCGCACCGCTTCGTCACGGGCACCGGCGGCGATGCCGTGGTAGACGGCGGCGGCCGTCGGCATGAAGTGGATCGCCGCCGCGATCAGCGGTCCGTCGAAGCGGCCCCACGGGCGCCGGGCCACGATCCGCTCGTCGGGGACGAGCACGTCGCTGAGCTCGACGTCGTGGCTCGCGGTGCCGCGCATGCCCAGGGTGTCCCAGGTCTCGATGATCCGCATGCCGTCCGCCGACATCGGCACGGTGAAGGTCAGGACCTCGCCCTCGTCACCGGCGTCTCCGGCCACGGCGGTGGTGACGAGCACGTCGCCGCGAGGCGCTTGCGAGCAGAACATCTTGCGGCCGCTGAC
>DASUUL010000233.1:0-2143 GCA_036374115.1 Acidimicrobiia bacterium
TGACGGTTCCCGACGACATGCTCGAGAACGTCGCGAACATGCTCAGCGCCTCGGGCGCGATCCGGTCCGGGCAGTACGTCGTCCACACGTCCGGCAAGCACGGCCTCGCCGCGCTCGAGCCTGCCGCCGCCCGCGGCGCCCACGTGCTCGCGATGCACCCGGCGATGACGTTCACCGGCACCGACGTCGACCTCGGCCGGCTGCAGGGCTGCGTCTTCGGCGTGACCGCGAACCCGGACACCAAGACCCTCGCCGAACGGCTCGTCGCCGACCTCGGTGGCAGCCCGGTCTGGGTGCCCGAGGACAGGCGCACGCTGTACCACGCGGGCCTCGCGCACGGCGCGAACCACCTCGTCACGCTGGTCGCCCAGGCGATGGACCTGCTGCGCGAGTCCGGCGCCGACGACCCTGCCGCCACGCTCCGCCCCCTGCTCAACGCCGCGCTCGACAACGCGCTCTCCTACGGCGACGCGGCGCTCACCGGCCCGATCGTCCGCGGTGACGTGAACACCGTCCGTGCGCACCTGCACGACATCGCCGAGAACGCCCCGTCGACGCTGGACTCCTACGTCGCGATGGCCCGCGCCACCGCAGAGCGCGCGGTCCTCGACGGCCGGCTGCTGCCAATCCGGGCGGCCAGGATCGAGCAGGTCCTGGCGGACGCCCTGGCGCAGCACCGTGAGGCCAGGGCGTGAGCACACCGTCCGAGACCGCCGTACGCCGCCCCCTCGTCGCCAACACCCGAGCCGAGCTCGCCGCGGCGCTCGCCGACGTCCGTGCCCGCGGCGGCCGGGTGGCGCTGGTCCCCACCATGGGCGCGCTCCACGAGGGGCACGCCGCGCTCCTGCGCACAGCCCGCTCCCGGGTCTCCGAGACCGATGCCGTCGTCGCGTCGGTCTTCGTCAACCCGATGCAGTTCGCTCCCGGTGAGGACCTCGACCGCTACCCGCGCACCTTCGACGCCGACCTCGCGGTCTGCGGAGCGGAGGGCGTCGACGTGGTCTTCGCGCCCTCGGTCGAGGAGGTGTACCCCGGCGGCGAGCCGCAGGTCACGCTCGACCCCGGCCCGGTCGCCACGATCCTCGAGGGCCGCTCGCGCCCCACCCACTTCCGGGGAGTGCTGACCGTCGTGGCCAAGCTGTTCGGCCTCGTGTCGCCCGACCTCGCGTTCTTCGGCCAGAAGGACTACCAGCAGCTGGTGCTCATCACGCGGATGGTCGCCGACCTCTGCATGGGCGTGGAGGTGGTGGGCGTCGAGACCGTCCGGGAGTACGACGGACTCGCGCTGTCCTCCCGCAACCGGTACCTGTCCGACGAGGACCGTGTCGCCGCTCTCGCCCTGTCCCGGGCGCTCGCCGCGGGCCGTGACGCCGGCCCCGAAGGAGGCGACGCCGTCCTGGCCGCCGCCCACGCCGAGCTCCGGACGCCCGACGCCGAGGGCGTGGACGTCGACTACCTCGCGCTGACCGCACCCGACCTGGGGGCCGCCCCCGCCACCGGCGAGGCCAGGCTCCTCGTCGCCGCCCGCGTGGGCACCACCCGCCTGATCGACAACACCGCCCTGACCCTGGGCGCTCCACCAAGGAGTGGCTGATGCTGCGCACGATGATGAAGAGCAAGATCCACCGCGCCACCGTGACGCAGGCCGACCTGCACTACGTCGGCTCGGTCACCGTCGACGAGGACCTGCTCGACGCGGCCGACCTGCTGCCCGGCGAGCTCGTGCACATCGTCGACATCACCAACGGCGCCCGTCTAGAGACCTACACGATCGCCGGCGAGCGCGGATCGGGCGTGATCGGCATCAACGGCGCCGCCGCCCGCCTGGTGCAGCCCGGCGACCTGGTCATCCTCATCGCCTACGGCCAGATGGAGACCGCCGAGGCCCGCGAGTACAAGCCGCGCGTGGTCTTCGTCGACGCCGACAACCGAGTGGTCGGCACCGGCGACGACCCGGCCGAGGCGCTTCCCGGCACCGGCCTGCTGCGCGGCGATCTCAGCTACGCCGGCACCAACTGAGCCGGGCAGCGGTAGCCTCGCGCCCGTGGTCACCCTGCCCGAGCGCCTCGAGGCGCCGCCCGCCGGCTGGACCGAGCACGCCGACGTCGTCGTCGTGGGCTCCGGGATCGCCGGGCTGACCGCT
>DASUUL010000234.1:0-5305 GCA_036374115.1 Acidimicrobiia bacterium
GGCCGTCCGCCCGGGCCGCTGTAGGCGAGGCCGTACCCGGGCTCGACCGCGAACCGGGGGTCGGGGAGGGCGTCGAGTCCGCGCAGCCATGCCGCGACGAGGCGATCCTCGGCGTCGTAGTCGAACGGATCGGTCAGCACCATCTCCTCCTGCCCGCCCCGTGCCGGTGGGTGCTCGGCCAACCAGCGGGCCGTGCGGGCGAGCGCCTCCCGTGCCGGCGCCCGGTCGCGGTAGCCGAGCCGGCAACGGATCCGGGTGAGGTCGAGCACCCGGTGCGCCGGCCGGGGCTGCATGAGCAGCGGACGTGCCGGTGCCGCCACCTCGTGCGGCATCGAGACGAGCTCGAAGGAATGGTCGAGCGCCGCCGCGACGGTCTCGACGACCTGGCGGATCGAGAGCACGTCGTCGTCGCCGACGTTGAAGATGGTCCCGGCGGCGGCGTCGGGTCGGTCGAACGCCAGCAGCAACGCGCCGGCCACGTTCTCGGTGTAGCCGTGATGGTGCAACACGAGCCCGTCGTCGGGGACGACGATCGTGCGCCGGCCGTCGAGCACGCGCCGCACGACGCACCACTCCCGAGGCGCGAGCTGCATCGGCCCGTACAGGTACGGGTACCGGAAGTGCGAGGCGCCCGGGTGGTGCTCGAATACGGCCTCCTCGGTGCGCACGATCCGGTAGCCCTTCTCGTCGTCGGCGGGGTCGCGCACGAGCGGGGCGTCCTCGGGCACGGGAACGGGCAGCGCAGGCTCGAGAAACGGGTTCATCCAGCCCCGATAGGCGGGGACGCCGCCGACGGACAGGAAGCGCCCCGTGCGGCCCCGCCAGGCCTCGGCGATCCGCCGCAGCCGGCCGTACATCGCGAAGACGGCGTCGTACGCCGGGGTCGCGCCGGCGGCCTCGCGGATCGAGGCGTCGTCGTACGGGTCGGCATGGATGTGGCGCACCCGTTCGGGTGTGTCGGGGCGCTCGTGCAGCCCGCGGTGCAGGATCGTGACCGCATGCCCGCGCTCGACGAGCCCGCGTACGAGCGGGATGCCGGTCGGCCCGGTACCCCCGATGACGAGGACGCGCACGGGCGGACGAGTCAGCCGGTGTGGCCCGGAGGTTGTGACACGGTCACGGGCGCCGCCTCGCGGACGGCGACGAGACGGGCGCGCGCCTCGGCCGCGGCCGCGGGGTCGAACGCCGGCAGCGCGAAGCCGCTGTACATCACGCGCCGCTCCCGCTCGACGGGTGGCTGGGCCATGTGCAGCGTGCAGCTGAGATGGATCGTGACGTCACCCGTGCAGGTGGGAAGGTCGACGGTCGGGAGGTCGCAGTTGGGCTGCTCCATCGCGGGCCACACGAGTGCCCGGTGCGATCCCGGCCGCACGCGCAGCTGGCCCGACACGGCGTCGGCGCCGGTGACGGAGATCCCGACGGTGAGGCTGCAGCACTCGTAGGAGTGGCGGCCGAGGCTGCAGTCCTTGTGCCAGGGGACGTCGGAGATGCCCTGCACGATCCCGATCGGCTTGAACAGCGCCTCGATCCGGTTGCGCGGCCGCTTGCCCCACTCGTGACCGTCGGCCGGAATGTCGGCCAGCGACAGGAAGCGAGGGTCTCGCACGAGCTCGGCGGTGGCCGGCGACTCGTCGTCGAAGGCCTGCATGCGTACGAGCCGGTCGTCGCCGTCGCCGGTCTTCGCCCACCACGAGTTGCCGTCGCCGAGCGAGTACCGGGGGGCGGCGGCGTCCATCTCCCGTGACACCTGCGCCATCTCCTCCTCGGTGAACACACCCTCGAGGTGGAGGAAGCCCGTCTGCTCGAGGAAGTGGCGGAGCTCGGCGGGGTCGTCGTCGGAACGGAACGACCGCCCGAGGTCGAGCGGTCCGCCGTCACGGTCGACGAACGAGATCCCACCAGGCGTGTGGATGGGCTGGTGGTCGAGCGCGGCCCGCAGCACGAGCCACCAGTCGAGGAGGTCGCCGAGGCGGCCGGTCGGCTGCTCGAGGCGCCCGCTCGTCCAGAAGCCCATGATGGTCTGCTGGTCGGAGACGAGATCGTCGAGCTGCTCCCGTGTGATGCGGGCGTGGGCGCCGTGCTCGGCGGTCCCGGCGTCGACGGTGACCTGGTTTCCGTCCCACGACAGCGCCCACGGCACGCCGTCGACCTCGAGCGTCAACGGCCGCAGCTCGAGCCAGCGGGCGCCGGGGCCGATCCCGTCGATGTTGGCGGCGAGGGCGGTGGGGAGGGTGTCGGTGAAGAAGCGCTCGGCGTCGATCGGTTCGCGCGCCCCGTCCGTCCGGCTGCGGAGATCGACCGACATCTGTTGCCCCCCTGGTTCGGCTCCCACAGAGCCTATGCCGACCTTCCCGAACGCGTCCTTCCTAGTCCCTCCGGCCGGTCACCGCGAGGCGGAGGCCGAGGCCGATCATGATCAGGCCGCTGGCTCCGCCCACCAGCTCGACGCGTCGGGGAGAGCGGTCGAGCCAGTGCCGCACGCTCCCGGCGGCGATGCCGTACAGGCCGTCGTTGACGAACGCGAGCGCGACGAACGTGAAGCCCAGCACGAGCAGCTGGAGGGTGGTGGCGCCCTGCTGCGGGCGCACGAACTGGGGGAGCACCGCCAGGAAGAAGAGCGTCGTCTTCGGATTGCCCACGCCGACGACGAAGCCGTCCCACACGAGTCGCCGTCGGGACCGCGCTGCGGTCGAGACGGCCAACGCCTCGCGCAGGGCGCCGCGGTCACGGATCGCCCGGATCCCCAGCCACACCAGGTACGCCGCGCCCGCGATCTTCATCACGGAGAACACGGCGGCCGACCGGTGCACGATCGCGCCGACGCCGAAGGCGACGGCCACGACGTGCACGGAGGTACCGAGCTCGTTGCCGAGGACGGTGGCGAGCGCGGCTCGGCGTCCGAGCACGACACCTCGGGTGACGACGAAGAGCACGCTCGGACCCGGGACGACCAGCAGGGCGAGTGCGGCGGGCGCGAACGCCGCCAGCTGCCGCCAACTCGGCATTGCCGCACCGTAGCGGCCGGCACCGGCGACCTCAGCGGAGTTTCTCGACCCGTCCCGCCGCCGGCGGCGCGACCGCGTCGGGGTGCAGGACCCAGCCGAGCAGCTCGATGCCGTCGACGAGGCGCGGTCCCGGACGCGAGAAGTAGGCACTGGCGTCGACGGCCACGACGCCCGCGCCCTCGAGCTCGGGACGTTCCAGCAGACGCCGGCCCTCGGCGGCGGCTTCGGCGAGGCCGTAGCCGCAGGGCATGAACACCACGAGCTCGGGCCTTGCCGCGGCGATCTCGTCCCAGGCGACGCGCCGTGACGGTGCTCCCGTGGAGCCGAGCACGGCCGTACCGCCGGCGCACTCGATCATCTCCGGCACCCAGTGGCCGCCGTTGAACGGCGGGTCGCTCCATTCGAGGGCGAACGCTCGCGGCCGGTCGAGACCGGAGGTCGCCGCCCGCACGGTGTCGACGCGGGCGCGGAGCCCGGCGACCGCCGCGGTGGCGCGGGCCTCGGTGCCGGTCGCCCGACCGACTGCGACCAGCGAGTCGATCACCTCGTCGACCGTCGAAGGGTCGAGCGACACGACCTCGGCGGAGCAGCCGAGCGTGTCGAGGGCTTCCTCCACATCGCCGGTGGGAACCGCGCACACGCGGCACAGATCCTGGGTGAGGATGACGTCGGGTTGCAGCGCCGAGAAGCGGTCGACGTCGAGGCGGTAGATCGGTTCGCCGTCGCCGATGCTGCTGGCGACGAGGCGATCGACCTCGGCGGCATCGGCGCCCGCGGTGGGGAGGGTGGACGCGGACACCACCGTCTTCGTCGTCGCCTCCGGCGGGTAATCGCATTCGTGGGTGACCCCGACGAGCGAGTCGCCCAGGCCGAGCTCGAAGGCGATCTCCGTCGCCGACGGCAGCAACGACACGATGCGCACGCCGCCATGGTGCCGTACCGTCTGGCGGTGCGCTACGTCATGTTCGGGGCGGGAGCGATCGGTGGTGCGATCGGAGGCCGGCTCCACGAGCACGGCCACGACGTCGTGCTCGTTGCCCGCGGCCCACACTACGAGGCTCTCGCCGGCCGCGGCCTCGAGCTGCGGTCTCCCGGCGGCACGGCGGTGCTCGCCGTGCCGGTTGCCACTGACGTGCGCGCGCTCGAGCTCGGGCCGGACGACGTCGTGATCCTGACGACGAAGAGCCAGGACACGGTGGCGGCGCTGGACGCGCTCGGGGCCGCCGCTCCCGACGTCCCGGTGGTGTGTGCGCAGAACGGCGTCGCCAACGAGCGCGCCGCCCTCCGGCGCTTCGCCTCGGTGTACTCGCTGTGCGTGATGCTCCCGGCGGTCTACCTGGAACCGGGCGTCGTTGCCGCCCACGGCGCACCACGCACCGGCATCCTCGACCTCGGGCGCTATCCGGGTGGTGTCGATGCGACCGCAGAGCGGATCGCCGCCGACCTCGACGGCTCGGGATTCAGCTCGCGTGCGGTCGAGTCGCCGATGCGCGTCAAGTACCAGAAGCTGCTCATGAACCTCGCCAACGCGTTCCAGGCCGTCTGCGGCAACGACCCCGCCTGGGGTGACCTCTACACCCGTGCCCGCGCCGAGGCGCTCGCCTGCTACGAGGCCGCCGGCATCGACTGCGCATCCGACGAGGAAGACCGGGCCCGGCGCGAGGGTGTGATGCGGGCGCAGCCGGTCGACGGGAAGCCGCACGCCGGCGGTTCGTCGTGGCAGAGCCTGGCCCGTGCCGCCGGTTCCATCGAGACCGACTATCTCAACGGCGAGATCGTGCTGCTCGGACGCCTCCACGGCGTGCCGACGCCGGTCAACGCGACGATCCAGCGCGTCGCCAACCAGGCCGCACGGGAGCGACGTCCGCCCGGATCGGTCCCCGTCGACGAGCTCCTCCCTGAGTTCGGCATCGAGAACGTCCCGTAGTCGGAGGCCCGCGACGCCGGAACGGGTGGCGCGGCCCGTGACGCCGGGCGCAGCGCTACCGTCCGGGTGTGGCGATGCGGGACTACCTCGTCGAGGAGGTGGCCCTCGACTTCGGGGACGCCCTGCTCACCCGCCGGGAGGCGCTGCGGCGCCTCGGGCTTCTCGGCCTGAGCGCGACCGGGGCGGCCGCGCTGCTGGCCGCGTGCGGCGGCGGCGACGACGGCGACGGGGCGGCGGGCTCCACCACCACGAGCACGAGCGCGCCGCCCGCGACCGCGCCCGAAGCGGCGGAGGACATCACGTTCGCCGGCCCGCGCGGTGAGCTCCTGGGTGCCTGGGCCGCCGCCCCCGATCCAGAGGGCGCGGTGCTGTT
>DASUUL010000235.1:0-4713 GCA_036374115.1 Acidimicrobiia bacterium
TGCAGGTGGCGCGCGCCGTCCGGACGTTCGTCGTGATCGTCGTGGTTGGAGGCCTTGCGGTCGGCGCGTGCCTCGCCGCGATCATTCCCGGCGCGCAGGTGCTGGCCACGAGCCACGAGTTCACTCCCGTGAATCTCGAAGGCCGCTTGAGCCGCCTCTCCCAGCGCACCACGGTCTACGACGCGGCCGGCAGCGAGATCGGCGTCCTCGCCATCGAAGACCGCCAGCCCGTCGATCTCGAGGAAGTCCCCCAGATCGTGATCGACGCCGTCGTCGCGACCGAGGACCAGAGCTTCTGGGACAACCCCGGGATCGACGTCGGTGGGCTCTTCCGTGCGTTCATGGAGAACGCCGCGTCGGGTCAGATCGAGCAGGGCGGATCCACCATCAGCCAGCAGCTCGTGAAGAACCGCGTGCTCGACTCGTCTCGCGACCTCGACCGCAAGGTCCGTGAGCTCGTGCTCGCGTACCGCCTCAACGAGCAGTACACGAAACGGGAGATCCTCGAGGAGTACCTCAACACGGTGTACTTCGGGCAGGGGTCCTACGGCATCAAGTCGGCGGCCGAGCGCTTCTTCCGCTTCGTCGACCCGGCCACGGGGCAGGAGCGAGGCAAGCGCCTCGACGAGCTCAACATCGCCGACGCCGCCCTCCTCGCCGGGCTCATCGCCAACCCCGAGGGCGACAACCCGTTCGTCTACCCGGAGCGAGCCGCGGACCGCCGCGCCGACTCGCTCGACCTGCAGGTGCAGGAGGGGTACCTCACCGAAGAGGAAGCCGAGTTCGCCAAGCAGGTACCGCTGCCCACGATCCGGCCGCCGGCGGAGCGCCGCCCGCGGAGCTACTGGGTCGAGGAGATCCAGAAGCGACTGCTCGCCGACGAGCGGCTCGGAGCCACCGAGCAGGAGCGGCGCGACAAGATACTGCGCGGCGGCCTGAAGGTGTACGGCACCCTCGATCCGATTGCGCAGTACCAGGCGCAGGCGGCCGTCAACGAGGAGCTGGCGAGCTCCGGGCGACCCGGCTTCACCGCCGCGCTCGTGGCCGTGGAGCCCGCGACCGGGTTCGTGCGCGCCATGGTGGGCGGGCCCGCCTTCGAGGAGTCGCAGTACAACCTGGCCACGTATCCGCCCGGCCAGCAGGCGGGATCGTCGTGGAAGGTGGTCACGGTCGCCACCGCCTTCAACGAGGGGTACTCACCCAACGACGTCGTGAGCGGGACGTCTCCGTGCACGGTGCGGTCCGGCCCGGGGTACTCCGATCCCGGCACGGTCGGGCGGGTCACCACCCGCAACGCGGGCGACGGCGCCGGATCGGGCGCGATGACGATCAGGAGGGCGACCACCGGGTCGGTCAACTGCGCCTTCGGGAGGATCGCGTCGTCGGTGGGATACGACAAGGTGATCGAGACCGCCCACCGCCTCGGCATCCGCCAGGAGCTCGGGCGCTACGGGGAGGACGGGAACTGGTATCCCGCCCACACCCCGGTGTTGACGCTCGGGGTGTGGGAGGCGACCCCGCTCGAGATGGCGACCGTCGGGGCCACCGTCGCCAACAGCGGTGTGCGCAAGGACGCCACGTTCATCGAGCGGGTCGAGGGGCCCGACGGCGAGATCATCTTCGACGACCGGCTCCGGCAGGGCGAGCAGGCCATCTCGCCCCAGGCGGCCTCGTGCGCCGCCGACGTGCTCCAGGGGGTCATCAGCGGCGGCACGGGCACGGCGGCCCGGCTGAACACCCCCCAGCCGGCCGCGGGCAAGACCGGCACCACCGACGGCCAGGTCGATGCGAACTTCCTCGGCTTCACCCCGCACGTCGCCGCGCACGTCTGGTACGGCTCGCCGGTCGCCAACGTCCCGGGCGCCGGGTACGGGGGGCAGGTGCCCGCGCGCATCTGGAAGCGCTTCATGGACCAGTACCACGCGGGGAAGCCCGTGGCGCCCTTCGCCCAGCCCGGGCCCAGCTGCGCCGCGCCCGCCGCGCTCGTGACCGACTTCGGCCGCGACACGAGCCGACCGGTCATCATCGTGCCGCCCGCTCCGGCGCCCGGCGACGTTCCCGAGCCCGCGCCGCCGGGGTTCCCCCCGCCCCCCGCACCCGCCCCGGCCCCGTTGCCGCCTCCGCCGTGATGCCGGCGGGCCGTCGGCGGTCGGCCCGCGCGCGTCGCAGCCCGACGGCTCGAGTCGAGCGGCCAACGCTGCGATACTCACTCCTGCCCGCCCGAGCCGGGGAGTCGCCTGTTGCATCGCATCCGTCATTCGTGGGAGCTGGCCAAGACCTCGTGGCGCGTGCTGCGCTCCGAGAAGTCACTGGCCGCCATCCCGGCGCTCTCCGGGCTCGCCTCGCTCGTCGCGCTGGCCGTGTTCGCCGGCCTCTTCTTCCTCGTCGGGTTCGATTTCGGGTCGGACGGCGACAGCAGCTCGGCCGTCGAGCCGGCGGGCTACGTGATCGCGGTCGTGGCCTACGTGGTCTTCGCGTTCGTCACGGTGTACTTCCAGGCGGCCCTCGTCGCCGGGGCCAACACCGCGCTCAGCGGCGGTGACGCCACGCTCGCGGGATCGTTCGGGTCCGCTCGCGGCAAGCTCCACCGCCTGCTGCCGTGGGCGCTCGTGACCGCCACCGTCTCCCTGGTCATCAGTGCGCTCGAGCGTCAGGGGTGGGTGGGCGAGCTCGTCGCCGGCTTTCTCGGCATGGCCTGGAACGTGGTCACGTTCCTGACCGTACCGATCATCATGCTCGAGGACGTCGGGCCCATCGACGCGCTCAAGCGCTCGGGAAGCCTGTTCAAGCAGACGTGGGGCGAGAACCTCGCCGCCCAGGTCGGGTTCGGCTTCATCGGGCTCGTCGCCGCCCTCCCCGCCGTGCTGGTCGGGGGCATCGGAATCGCCACCGGGAACGGCATCGCGATCGGGGCGACGATCACGGTGGCGGTCGTGTGGTTGGCCATCGTCAGTATCGCCGTCGCCGCCCTGAGCGGCATCTACCGGACGGCGCTGTACCGGTATGCGGTCGACGGGCGCGCCCCGGCGGCATTCGCGAGCGAGGACTTCTCCAACGCCTTCACCCCGAGGCGCCTGGGCCGCTTCGCCTGAGCTCGCGCCCGGCGTCAGCGAAAGGCCGGGAGCACCTCGGCGGCGAAACGGTCGAGGCCGTCGACGTCGAACGGCGCGCGCATCGCGAGAATGACCCACTCGGCGCCGGCGTCACGGTAGGCGCCGAGACGGTCGACGATCTCCTGCACGCTGCCCATGAGCACGCCGGGCCGGAGGAACGAGGCCAGGTTGGCGAACTGGGCCTCCAGCGACGGCTCGTCCCATGCGAGGCCGACGTTGACGGCGCGGACGATCTCCGCGGGATCGCGCCCCTCCCGTTCGCAGTGGTCCTCCAGGACGCCGACCTTGCGGGCGTAGTCGTCGGGCGGGAGGAACGGGACGTTCCATCCATCCGCATGGCGGGCGGCCAGGCGCATGGTGACGCGTTTGCCACCGCCTCCGATCCACAGCGGGAGGCGGGATTGCACGGGCTTGGGCTCGCAGCGCGCGTCGCGGAGCCGGAAGAACTCGCCCTCGAAGGTGGTCACGTCTTCGGTCAGCAGCCCCCGGATGCACTGGACCGCCTCGTCGAGCTGGCGCAAGCGCACGGCCGGTGGCGGGAACGGGATCCCGTAGGCGTCGTACTCGGCCTGGTGCCAGCCGGCGCCGAGCCCGAGCGTCACGCGCCCGCCGGAGAGCCGGTCGATCGTCGCGATCGCGTTGGCCAGAACCGCCGGGTGCCGGTAGCCGACCGAGTACACGAGGCTCCCGCAGCGCACCCGGCTCGTCGAGATGGCCAGCGCGGTGTGCGTGGCGACGGCCTCGAGGCAGACGGGGCTGCCGGTCGCATCGGCGGCGTAGAAGTGGTCCCAGATCGAGATCCAGTCGAAGCCGTGGCCCTCGATGCGCTTCCACAGCGCCCGCAGCTCGTCGACCGACGTGTGCTGGAGCCCGGCATGGACACCGAACTTCATCGGTCCCGGACCTCCGGCATCACCTCGGCCGCGAGCAGGCGCAGGTGGTCGAGATCGTCGAGGTCGAGGACCTGGAGGTACGCGGTGGCGGCACCCGCGTCGCCGTAGGCGAGGATCTTCTCGGCCACCTCCGCCGGGAGCCCGGCCGCTCCGTTGGCGCGCAGCTCGTCGGGCGCGCGTCCGATGGCGCTGGCGCGGGCGGTGAACTCGGCTTCGTCGATGCCGCAGGCGACGACGAGCGCGACGGTCGTCCGCAAGGTGGCCGGGTCGCGCCCGGCGGCGTCGCAGGCGGCGCGCACGCGGACGACGGCCTCGCGGTACACGTCGAGCGGCGGGAAAGGCACGTTGAACTCGGTCGCGAAGCGCGCCGCGAGCGCGGGCGTGCGCTTCGCTCCGTAGCCGCCGATAATCAGGGGCGGGTGCGGTGCCTGCACCGGCCTGGGGAGGGCGGGGGAGTCGTCGACGCGGTAGTGGCGGCCGGCGAACGAGAACCGTTGCTCCCGTGGCGCGCTCCACAGGCCGGTGAGGATCTCGAGCTGCTCCTCGAGCCGATCGAAGCGCTCGGCCGTGGGCGGGAAGGGGATGCCGTACGCGCGGTGCTCGTCGTCGAACCAGCCCGCGCCCAGCCCGAGCTCGACGCGCCCGGCACTCATGGCGTCGATCTGCGCCACCGAGACCGCGAGGGGCCCGGGAAGGCGGAACGTGCT
>DASUUL010000236.1:0-3306 GCA_036374115.1 Acidimicrobiia bacterium
CTCGTCCTCGCACGCGGACCAGAACGGGTCCCAGTGCTCGTCGTGGAAGCTCGGCAGGCGCAGCTTCGCCGGATTCTCGGAGAACGACACCGCGTGGCATCCCTTGGCCGCCATGCGGCGCACCTCGTCGGCCATCGCCTGGGGGTCCCACAAGGGCGGCAGCGCCAGCGGGATGAACCGGTCCTGGTAGGCGCCGCACCACTCGTCGACGTGCCAGTCGTTGTAGGCCCGCACGATCGCGAGAGCGGCGTCCTTGTCCTTGGAGCGGGCGAACAGCTGACCGCACAGGTTGGGGAACGACGAGAAGCACATCGAGCCGAGCACGCCGTTGGCGTCCATGTCGCGGACGCGGGCGTGGATGTCGTAGCAGCCCTCCCGGATCTCGTCGAAGGACGTCGGCTCCATGCCGTACTCCTCCGGAGGCCGGCCGGCGACGGCGTTGAGGCCGATGTTGGGGATCTCGCGCCCCTCGTAGACCCACACGTCGGTGCCGTCTTCCTTGCGCACCAGCCGGGGCGCGACCTCGCGGTAGCGCTCGGGGAGCCGCCCTTCGAAGACGTTCGGCGGCTCGACCGCGTGGTCGTCGACGCTCACCAGGATCATGTCGTCGATCCGCACCCGACCGTCCCCCTTGTCGCCGGCTGACGCAGGCGTCAGGATATCGGCCGGCCGGCAGGGACGAGCCCGCCATGGAAGGCGAGGATGACGGCACCGGCGGTCACGGCGCGCCAACCCATGAGCTTCCGCCTCGCCGGTGTGGTCCTGGCCGGCGCCGCGGTTTCGGTCGCGCTCGGCGTGTACGGGAGGGTGCACGACCCCACCGGCGAGCAGCCGTACACGCTGTTCTTCACCGCCACGATCAACCTCAAGGTGTGGTTCGCCACTGCGGCGCTGGCGCTGGCCGCGTTACAGCTCCTGCTGGCGGCGCGCATCTACGGCAAGCTCGGGTGGCCGTGGCCGGGTGACACCCCGGCGTGGTTGGGCGACGCCCACCGCCTCGTCGGCACCATCGCATTCCTCGTCAGCCTCCCGGTCGCGTACCACTGCCTCTGGGCGCTCGGCTTCCAGTCGACCGACACGCGGGTGCTCGTGCACTCGCTCGTCGGCTGCGTCTTCTACGGCGTCTTCACGGTGAAGGTGCTGTCGGTGCGCGCCGACGGCCTGCCCGGGTGGCTGCTGCCGATCGCCGGTGGGACCACGTTCGCCGCCCTCGTCGCCGTGTGGCTGACCAGCAGCCTCTGGTTCATGACGTCGCGCCCGGCCGGGGTGCCGCTGTTCTGATGTTCAGGCGCTTCGTGAACGCGGCGGAGGTGCTCGCGCTGCTCGCGGCGGCGGTGTTCGTGGTCATGCTCTTCGCCAACCAACCCGACGATGGTGGGCGCGGCGGTGGGGCGGCAGCGGGGCCCGGCGCCGAGCTCTACGCCGCCAACTGCGCCCGCTGCCACGGCGCCGAGGGCGGCGGCGGCATCGGGCCCCGGCTGTCGGACGGCGCCGTCGTCGAGGCGTTCCCCGACGCCGCCGACGAGGTCGTGGTGGTCACGGACGGCCGCGGGTCGATGCCGTCGTTCGCCGAACGGCTGTCGGCCGCCGAGATCCGCGACGTCGTCGAGTACACGCGAACCTTCTAGGGTCGGCTCCCGTGCTGGGGGCTCGTCTGGTGGTGACGATGACAACCTTCCTGGCGATCTCGGCGGTGGCTGCGGCCTGCGGAGGCGGCGGCGAGTCGCGGCTCCGCACCGAACGCTGGATCGAGGAGGCGAACGGGATCTGCAAGGACGAGATCGCCGCGCTCTCCGAGTTGGAGGTACCCGCCCTCGACTCGTTCGACGAGGACCTCACCGCGGCGGAGCTCGACGAGATCGCCGCCTACCTCGAACGGGAGCTGATGATCGCCACCGAGACGTCGGCGCGCTTCGAGGAGCTCGGGCTTCCCCCCGACGACGCCGGCGAGATCGAGAAGGTCCTCGAACAGCGCGAGGAGGGGCGAGCAGCCATCGAGCTCGCCATCGAGTTCGCGCGCGACGGCGACGCCGAGCAGTACGTCGCGAGCTACCGCGAAGCGGTCACGGCCTACGACAAGGCGGCCCGGAACGCCCGCGAGTTCGGGCTCGAGGACTGCGGCCAGTGAGCGCCGGCGCCGGTGCCGCGCCCATCCGGGTCGGGCTGCTCTTCGACTTCCCGCAGGGCGACGGCGGCGCGAGCTTCGAGGACGCCGTGCGCCTCGGCATCGACGACGTCGCCGCCGGCGGCCGCATCGACCGGCCATTCGAGTTCGTGCACCGCCACGCCCGCGGCCTGCCGGCGGGCACCGAGCACGACGTGGTGCAGGCGTTCCGCGAGCTCGACGCCGCCGGCGTCGTGTTGATCCTCGGCCCCTCGATCAGCGACAACGGGCTCATCGTGCGCCCGCTCGCCGACGCCGCCTGCCTGCCGTGCATCAACTACACGGGCGGCGAGCGCACCCGCGGCGAGTTCATGTTCCACTACCAGATCGGCTCGCTCGAAGAAGAGCCGGCTGTACTGGCGGCGCGGCTGGCGGAGCGGGGTCTGCGCCGAGCGGCGGTGATCTTCGACCGGTCGCCGGTGGGCGCGCGCTACGCCGAGTGCTTCGAGGAGTCCCGCGTCGGTCACGGGATCGAGGTGACCGGGGCGGCCGCGATCTCGCCGCTGGCCGAGGATGCCGGGGAGGTGGTCGCCCGCCTGCGCGGCACCGGCCCGGATGCGCTCGTGTACCTCGGCTTGGGGGTCGCCTCACGCGCGGTCGCGCTCGCGCTCGCCGCCGCCGGCTGGGCGGTGCCCGTGGTCGCCAACTCGGCGCTGATGTTCGGGTACGCCCGGCCCGAGTGGCGGGACGGCTTCGCCGGCTGGGAGTACCTGGACGGCATCGCCGACGACAACGAGATGCGCGGGGCGCTGCGGGAGCGGTCGCCGCGGGCCGCGGCCGGCCCCATCGGCTGCGCCGCCTACGACATGGGCCGTCTCGTCGGTGAGGCCGTCGCCCGCTGCCACCACCTCACCCGGGCCGGTCTCAAGGAGGGGCTCGAGCGGGTGAAGCAGCTGCCGGCGACCTCGGGGGTGCAGGGCACGACCATGGGCTTCGGCACCTACGACCACGCCGCCCTCAAGGGCGGCTACCTCGTGCTCCGGGAGTGGCGGGACAACAAGACGGTGCAGGTCACGCCGTAGTTGTCACACCCCCGTGCTTCGATGCGTCCCGGTGCGTGATGGTTGCGCACGCGGGACACATCGAGGGAGGACCGATGAGCTCGAGGGAGGACCGATGAGCTCGAGCGAGCACGAGGGGGC
>DASUUL010000237.1:0-2199 GCA_036374115.1 Acidimicrobiia bacterium
GCACGACGAGGTCTACCTGCCGGTCCACGGCGCCCACCAGGCCGACAACGCCGCGCTGGCGGTGGCCGCCGTCGAGGCGTTCTTCGACCGGGCGCTCGACGGCGAGGTGGTGGCCGAGGCGTTCGGCGGGCTGCGGCTGCCGGGCCGTTTCGAGGTGCTGCGCCGGGCTCCGCTGCTGGTGCTCGACGGCGCCCACAACCCCGACGGCGCCCGGGCCACCGCAGCGACGGTGGCCGACGAGTTCGATGTGGCGGGCACGCGGCACTGGGTGCTCGGCGTGCTGGCGGGGCGCGACCTCGACGAGATGCTCGACGCGTTCGGCATCCGCCCCGGCGACCGGGTGGTGGCGACGACGCCGCCGTCACCCCGGGCGGTCCCCGCGCGCGACCTGGCCGAGGTCGTTGCCGCCCACGAGATCGACGTGGTGGCGGTGCCCGAGGTCGACCGGGCGGTCGAGCGGGCGTGGCGGGCCGCCAGCGACGCGGGCGACGCGGGGAAGGGCGACCTGGTGATGGTGACCGGATCGCTCTACACGGCCGGCGCCGCTCGCACGGCCTGCCGCCGCCTTGGCCTGGTGACCTGACCGCCCCGGAGCCTCTCCGTGGCGGAGCCATCGCCCGGTCCGGCCGGCCCGGAGGCGATGGCGGTCGGCCCGGCCGGTCGCGAGGCGATAGCGGTCGCTCGGTCTCTCGCGAGGCGATAACGGTCGGCCCCCGACGGCTATCGCCTCGGGCGTTCGCTGACGACGGCTATTGCCTCGGGACCGGGTCGGTCGGATGCTCGCGGCGCGATGACGGTCACTCCGCCGGTCGTGAGGCGATCGCGGTCGGTCGGATGCTCGCGAGGGGATAACGGTCGCTCCGCCGCTTGCGAGGCGATAGCGGTCGCTCGGTCTCTCGTGAGGCGATAACGGTCGGCCCCCGACGGCTATCGCCTCGGGCGTTCGCTGCTGACGGCTATTGCCTCGGGACCGGGTCGGTCGGCAGGCAACAGCGGGCGCTGGGCGCGGAACAGCGTGCGAGCAGGGATTTCGTGGCGGGCGTCACTGCCCCTACGCTCGCGCCCTTGTGAAGAACCGGACCTTCGTCATGTGCAAGCCCGACGCCGTCGAGCGTGGCCTGGTGGGGGAGATCGTCGCCCGCCTCGAGCGCAAGGGCCTGACCCTGGTGGCCGCCGACCTGCGCACCGTCGACCGCGCCATGGCCGAGGAGCACTACGACGAGCACCGCGACAAGCCGTTCTTCGGCGAGCTGGTCGACTTCCTGACCCGCTCGCCCGTGTTCCCCATGGTGGTCGAGGGCCCGGACGACGACACCTACCTGATCGTCCGCAAGCTGGTCGGCGCCACCAAGGTGCAGGATGCCGAGCCCGGCACCATCCGGGGAGACTTCGCCACCATCACGACCGAGAACCTGGTCCACGCGAGCGACGGCCACGAGTCGGCCGCCCGCGAGATCGGGCTCTGGTTCCCCGGCCTCGGCTGACCGCCAGCGTCGCCGTGCATCACACCCCGTGAGGGTGGAACACTGAGCGCGGTAGAGGATCGGGATGGGCGGAGGCGGCACGATCATCGTCGGGCGGGACGCCGAGGTCGCGAGCGTGCGGCGTGCGCTCGACCGGGCGCGGGCCGGCCGCGCCACGGTGGTGGTCGTCGCCGGCGCGCCCGGCATCGGCAAGACCGCGCTGTGGCGGGCGGCGCTCGACGGTCACGGTGGCTCGAACGGTGACGACGTGCTCGTCCCGGCCGCGGGCGACGACACGCGCGTGCTCACCACGACCGGCGCCAACCCGCTCGTTCTCGCTGCGGGAGGGGCCGCCCCCGATCCCCGGCGACGAGTTCTTCACGGCGTCGTCCGAGGTCGGCGGCTACCTGTCCGACAACTGCGACTTCGAGAGCGTCGACGTGACGGCGACGAACTACGAGTTCGCCGGCTTCCCCGAGTCCGTGCCGACGGGCACGACGCTGTTCACCCTGGCCAACGAGTTCCACGAGATCATCCTCTTCCAGCTGGCAGAGGGCGAGGAGCGGCCGGTGGAGGAGCTGCTGACGCTGCCCGACGAGGAGGTCGAGGGCCTGGTCATCGAGAAGGCCTTCGCCTTCGCCCCGCCCGGCGCGGAGACCTTCGTCACCGCGGAGCTGGAGGCGGGTCGCTACGTGGCCCTCTGCTTCGTGCCGGTGGGCGCCACCCCGGAGGCGCT
>DASUUL010000238.1:0-10772 GCA_036374115.1 Acidimicrobiia bacterium
CGGCGGGGTTCCCCCGTTGCCGGCGGGTGCGGTCGGGACGCCGGCCCCGTGCCCGGCCAGGCATGGGCCGGCGGCGGTGGCGGCGGGTCGAGCTACGGGCCCCCGGGCACGATCTACGAGGCGGGCGTGGGCAACGGTGACGGACAGGTGATCATCAAGTACCACCTGTGAGCGGACCTCGCGTCGGGGGAGCCGGCGCGTCGGGTGCCAGACTCCCCCGATGCGCCGCCTCGGGTTCGTCGCCGCCGCGTGCGCGATCGTCCTGGCCGGATGCGAAGTCGACACGACCGTGTCGATCGACGTGCGCGACGACGGCAGCGGCACGGTCGCCGTGCGGGTCGCGCTCGACGCCGACGCGGTGAGCGAGGCCGAAGCCGGCGGCGCCACGCTCGAGGACCGTGTGCGCCTCGGCGACCTCGAGGCGGCGGGTTGGGCGTCCACCGGATGGCGCCGGCAGAGCGACGGCGGCGCGCAGTTGCGTATCTCGAAGGAGTTCGCCGACGCCGACGATCTCGCGGGGGTGATCGCCGAGCTCAACGGACCCAACGGCCCGCTGCGCGACGTGTCGCTCTCGGTCGACGACGGCGTGGTCTTCGACCGTTACCGCCTGCGGGGCGAAGCGGACCTCTCCGACCTGCGCACAGGGGTCCTCGAGGACCCCGAGCTCGTCGCTGCGCTCACCGCCCAGCAGGTCGACCTCACCGCGCTCGACCTGCGGCTCCTCGACCAGCTCCAACGGTCGTTCCACATGCGAGTCGTCGTCTCGCTGCCCGGCAAGACCTCCACGTTCGCACCCGAGCCGGGCGAGGCGATCGAGTTGTCGGCGTCGTCACGGCAGTTCGACCCCGGGCGACCGCTCCTGCTGGCGGCGGCGGCCGTCTCCGCCGCGCTCGCGCTCCTCGTCTTCCTGCGGGGCCGCCGCGTCGATCGCCGTCGCCGGCGCCGGAACCAGCATGGGTCTCGCAGCTAGGCGCCGCCGGTCGCCTCCCGCGTCCGGCGGAGGTCGTGGAACCAGGCGGCGAAGTCGGTGAGGGAGTCGAGGACCACGTCCGCGCCGGCGGTGCGGAGCTCCCCGGTCGGGTGCGGACCGGTGGGGACGCCCACGGCGAGCGCGCCCGCGCCGCCGGCGGCGGCCATGTCGCTCGGTGTGTCGCCGACGTAGGCGATCGCGCGGTGTTCGGCCAGCGTGACCGCCTTGTCGGGTCCCCAGCGCCAGCCGACGACGACGTCGACGTCGAGACCCACGTGCGCGAGGCACTTGCGCGCGCTGGGCTCGTACTTCGCGGTGACCACGAGGTTGCGACCGCCGGCCTCGGCGACGGCCTCGACCGCGTCGCGCGCCCCCGGGAGGGGCGCGCACCCGGGAACGCCGAGCTCGGCGTAGAGCTCGCGGTAACGGTCCGACACCGCGTCGACCAGCTCCGGCGGGTACCAGTTCGCCATCTCCTCCTCGAGCGTCGGACCGAGCCTGCTCACGACGAGGGCGGCGTCGATCGCCACACCCGTCTCCGCCGACAGGGCCTCGAGCGTGGCGGCGATCCCGGGGCGGGAGTCGATGAGGGTCATGTCGAGGTCGAACCCGACGACCAGCTCCGGCGTCACGATCCACCCGCCATCGGCGCACCCTACCCAGCACCCCGCTGCGCCCCGGCGTCGCCGAACCACGTCCCCGGCGGTGTGCCGAAGCACGACGTAGATGTCGTACCCCCTCGGTACCGTCCTGACCATGGCGAAGCCGCGGACGGTCCACCGCTGCAGCGAGTGCGGGGCGGGCACCCCCCGCTGGCTCGGGCGCTGTCCCGAGTGCGGGGCCTGGGGAGCCCTGGTCGAAGCGCGCGAGCGCCCGGGCCCGCCTGCGGCCGTCGTCGTTCCCGACGGCGACGCGCCGCTCCCGATCGCCGAGGTCGATCCGCTCGGCGTCGCCGCTCGGCCCACCGGGATCGACGAGCTCGACCGCGTGCTCGGCGGCGGGCTCGTGCCGGGATCGGTCACGCTGCTCGGCGGGGAGCCCGGCATGGGCAAGAGCACGCTGCTCCTCCAAGCGCTGGGCGCGCTGAGCGCCGCCGGCGCGCGCTGCCTCCTCGTCACCGCCGAGGAGTCGCGGGCGCAGGTGCGGGCACGCGCCGAACGCGTCGGCGCCCTCGCGCCCGGCCTGCTGCTGGCGGCCGAGACGTCCCTCGCCGCCGTGATCGCCCACGCCGAGGCGGTCGCCCCCGACGTGCTCGCACTCGACTCCATCCAGGCGGTCGTCGATCCCGACCTGTCCGGGGCGGCCGGCTCGGTCTCCCAGGTACGCGACTGCGCCCACCAGCTCGTGCGGCTGGCGAAGGAACGTGCCCTGGCGACGCTCCTCGTCGGTCACGTCACCAAGGAGGGCACGCTCGCCGGGCCCCGGGTGCTCGAGCACGTCGTCGACACCGTGATCTCGTTCGACGGTGACCGGCACCACTCCCTGCGCATGCTCCACGCGCTGAAGCACCGCTTCGGTCCCACGCACGAGCTGGGACTGTTCGAGATGGGAGGCGGCGGCCTCGTGGGCGTGCCCGACGCGTCGGCGCTCTTCCTCGCCGATCGCCGCCCGGGCGCCCCGGGCTCGGTCGTCGCGCCCGTGCTCGAGGGCGCCCGGCCCCTCCTGGTCGAGGTCCAGGCGCTGGTGGCTCCCCACGACGCGCCCATGCCCCGCCGCTCCGCCCAGGGGCTCGACGCCGGGCGGCTGGCGATGCTCCTGGCCGTCCTCGACCAGCGGGCTCGCATCGAGGTGGCCCGGGCCGACGTCTACGCGAGCGTCGCCGGTGGTGTCCGCGTCGGCGAGGCCGGCGTCGACCTGGCGGTCGCGCTCGGCGTCGCGGGCGCCCGGCTCGGGTGCGGGGTCGACCCCGGCACGGTCGTGGTGGGCGAGGTCGGGCTGGGTGGGGAGGTCCGCCAGGTCCCCCAGGCGGGCCGGCGGCTGGCCGAGGCCGCCCGGTTGGGGTTCACCCGGGCGCTGGCCCCGCCCTCGACGCCTCCGGTCGCCGGCATCGACGTCGTGCCCGTCGCCGGCATCGGCCCCGCCCTGGAACTGGGCCTCGAGCCGGCCGAGCCACCCCGGGCGGTGGCCTGACGCAGCCGGTGTCGCCGGCCCCAGGGCTTGCTAGATTTCGGTCCAACTCTCGAACCGGCGGGCAGTCGCCGTTCGAGGCCTGGAGGATTCGAGGGTGCCGACGCCACCGCGAACGGAAGCGATGCTGGCCGCCCTCCGGCTGGTCGCGCCGGGCACGCCCCTCCGGGAAGGGCTCGATCGGATCCTGCAGGCCCGCATGGGGGCGCTGATCGTGGTCGGCGACGGCCCCGATGTCCTCGGCATCTGCTCGGGCGGGTTCCTCCTCGACGCCGAGTTCACGCCCCAGCGGCTCTCCGAGCTCGCCAAGATGGACGGTGCCATCATCCTCGCCGGCGATACGTCCCGGGTCGCCCGCGCCAACGTCCACCTGGTGCCCGATCCCGACATCCCCACCTCGGAGACCGGTACCCGGCACCGCACCGCCGAGCGGGTCGCCCGCCAGATCGACGTCCCCGTGATCACGGTGTCGGAGGACATGTCGGTGGTGGCGATCCACCGCAAAGGCGTCAAGCGCACCCTCGAGCCGACCCCCCGCGTGCTCGCCCGGGCCGACCAGGCCCTCCAGATCCTCGAGCGCTACAAGGCTCGCCTCGACGCCGTGAGCAGCTCGCTGTCGGCGCTCGAGGTCGAAGACCTGGTGACCGTGCGCGACGTCGCCACCGTTCTCCAGCGGGCCGAGATGGTCCGGCGCATCGCCGAGGAGATCGAGGGCTACGTGATCGAGCTCGGCGCCGACGGCCGCCTGGTGCTCCTCCAGCTCGAGGAGCTGATGGGCGGCGTCGAAGACGACCGTCGCCTCGTCGCCAAGGACTACTACGCGCACGCGGGCGACTGGGAGCTCGTCGACGTGATGCGGCGCCTCACCGAGCTCGACACCGAGTCGCTGCTCGACCTGCGCGAGGTCGCCGCCGTGCTCCACCTGCCCGACGACATCGGTATCGACCAGGCGCTCCAGCCCCGCGGCTTCCGCCTGCTGCACAAGATCCCTCGGATCCCCGAGGTCGTCGCCGACCACGTCGTCGACCGGTTCGCGAACCTGCAGAAGATCATGCGGGCGGGCGTGACCGACCTGGTCGAGGTGGAGGGCGTCGGCGACGCCCGGGCACGCGCGATCAAGGAGGGCCTCTCGCGTCTCGCCGAGACGTCCATCCTCGAGCGATACGTCTAGATGGCCGCGGTCGACGAAGGCCTTCTCCCGGCGCGCGTCGAGCGCACCACTCTCGAGGGGCACGGTGGAGTCGCGGTGGAAGCGATCCACGCCCGCCCCGAGGGCGAGCCCGTTCGGGGCCTGGTCGTGCACCCCGACATCGGCGGCGTGCGCCCGCTCTTCGACGACATCTGCCGCCGGCTCGCCACCCACGGGATGGCGGTGTGTGCCCCCGAGCCCTGGGCGCGCATCCCCGAAGCCGAGCGAGCCGGCCTCGACGTCGCCGCCCGCATGGCCCGCATGCCCGAGCGCGACGACGATGCCCAGCTCGGTGATCTCGCCGCCGCCGCCGAGTTCCTCCGCGCCGGCGACGGAGTACAGGAGGTGGCGGTGCTCGGCTTCTGCATGGGCGGCATGTACGCCCTCAAGGCCGCGGCCACCGGCGCCTTCGACCGCGCCGTCGTCTACTACGGGATGATCCGGCTGCCCGAGGGCTGGCACGGCCCGCGGCAGGGCGAACCGCTCGCGGTAGCCGCCGGCGCCTGCCCGACGCTGGCGTTCTTCGGCGACGCCGACCCGTGGACGCCCGCGGCCGATGTCGAGGCCCTGCGCGCCGTGTGGGCGGACCATTCCGAGCACGAGATCGTCGTGTACCGCGGCGCCGACCACGGCTTCGTGCACGATCCGAGCCGTCCCGCCCATCGGCCCGCCGACGCCGCCGACACCTGGCGCCGCACGCTCGCGTTCCTCGGCGTGCCGTAGCAGCCGCCCCGCAGCCCCCTACAGGTTCGCCCGATCCTCGAGGGCCTGGCGGTCGATGAACTTGTAGCGGCTGCGGCCCTTGACCTCCAGCCAGCCCAGGCGCCCGAACAGGGCGAGCGCCTTGTTCACCCGCTCTCGCGACGCGCCCACCATGGCGGCGAGCTCCTCCTGGGTCACGGGGAGCTTGAACTCGTCGGCGTCGCCCGCCAGCTCCAACAGGCGCTTGGCGGTGCGGGCGGGGACGTCGAGGAACACGGCGTCGGCGAGCGCCTCGTCGGTGGCGCGCAGCCAGCGGGCGAGGTGGCGGACGACGATCCAGAGCAGGTGCGGATGCTGCTCGAGGGTCTTGCGCACCGGGGCGTAGTCGAGGACCACGACCGCCGACTCCACCAGGGCGCGGGCGTCGGCGGAACGCGGGGCGTCGTCGAAGAGCGGCAACTCGCCGAACAACGACCCGTCCTCGAGCACCGCGAGCACCGACTCTCGCCCGTCGGGTGCGCGGGTTGCGATCGCGATCCGGCCGCTCTGGACGACGAAGAGCTCCGACGACGGGTCGCCCTGGCTGAAGAGCAGCTCGTTGCGGTCGTACTTGCGCACCGTCGCCTGCTCGCGCAGGCGTGCGAGGGCCTCGCCGGGCAACGATGCGAACAGCTCGGTGCTGTCGAGCAGCTGGCGTTCGGGCACTTCGGCGCGCTCCCCCGGAATCCCGATTCGGAAGGCTCAGCGTACCCGTGAACCGGCGGAGACCACCCGGTCCTTTGGTACAATGTTGCACCTTCCCGCTTCATCCGTGACCTTGCGCGAGGAGAACCATGCCCTTCGACGTCGGCGACAAAGTCGTCTACCCCCACCACGGGGCCGCGACCATCGAGAAGCGGGAGAAGAAGAACGTCTTCGGTGAGAAGCGCGACTACCTCGTGCTCCGCCTGGCCTACGGGGACCTCACGCTGATGGTGCCGGCCGACAACGCCGAGGAGATCGGCCTCCGCGACGTGATCAACGACGAGGAGGTCGAGGAGGTGTTCGCAGTCCTCCGCAAGAAGGAGGCGCGGATGCCCACCAACTGGTCACGCCGCTTCAAGAACCACGTCGAGAAGCTCAAGAGCGGGGACATCTACCAGGTGGCCGAGGTCGTCCGGAACCTCTCGATCCGGGAGAACGACAAGGGCCTCTCCGCCGGCGAGAAGCGCATGCTGGCCAAGGCGCGCCAGATCCTCGTCTCCGAGCTCACCTTCGCCATCGGCGTCGACGAGGAGGCCGCCGAGGAGAAGCTCGACGAGGCGCTCCACAAGAAGAAGAAGTAGCGCCGCGGTCTCGGTCCCATGACCGTATGGGGCATCGTCGTCGCCGGAGGGCAGGGCAGCCGCTTCGGCGCCCCCAAGCAGTTCCGGCCGCTGGGCGCCACGGGCCACAGCCTCGTCGATCACTCGGTTGCAACCGCGGGCGCGGTGTGCGACCACGTGGTGGTGGTGCTTCCCGAGGCGTGCCACTGGCAAGGTCCCCCGGTCGCAGCTGCAGTCACCGGGGGTGAACGCCGGTCCGATTCCGTGCGCGCCGGGTTGGCCGCCGTCGACGCCGGCGCCGACGTCGTCGTCGTCGTGCACGACGCAGCTCGCCCCCTCGCTTCGCCCGCCTTGTTCCGCGCCGTGATCGACGCGGTGCACGCCGGAGCCGATGGCGCGGTACCGGCGCTCGCCCTCGCCGACACCGTGAAGCGCGTCGAAGACGATCGCGTGATCGAGACGGTGCCGCGCGAAGGTCTGGCGATGATCCAGACGCCCCAGGCGTTCCGTGCCGGCGTGTTGCGACGTGCCCACGAGGGCGTCGCCGATGCCACCGACGACGCCGCCCTCGTCGAGGCGGCCGGTGGGGTGGTCGTCGTGGTGCCGGGCGAGCCCACCAACCTGAAGGTCACGACGGCGGGGGATCTGGAGATCGTGGAGGCGTTGCTCGAGTCGTCACGGGAGTCGTCGTCGTGACCGGCCGCGTCGGCCTGGGCTTCGACGTGCATCCCTTCGGGGGCGACGGCCCGCTTGTGCTCGGCGGGGTGGTCGTCGACGGCCCCGGCCTCGCCGGTCACTCCGATGCCGACGTGATCGTGCACGCGGTCGCCGACGCACTGCTGGGTGCAGCCGGCCTGCCCGATCTGGGCACGATCTTCCCGGCCGACGACGAGCGCTACCGCGACGCGTCATCGATCGCGCTGCTGCGGGCGGTTGCCGAGGCCGTCGCCGGTGAGGGCTGGCGGGTCGCCAACGTCGACGTGGTCGTGGCCGCCGAGCAGCCGCGCCTGGCGCCGCACCTCGCCGAGATGGCGGCGGTGGTGAGGGAGGCGCTCGCCCCGGTGCGGCCCGACGCGGTCGCGGTGAAGCCGAAGCACCCCGAGGGTCTCGGCGCCATCGGCCGCGCCGAGGGAATTGCGGCCTGGGCCGTGGCGCTGCTCGTTACCGTGGACGAGCCGTGATCCGTGTCCACGACACCCTGGCCGGCGAGAAGGTCGAGGTCGTTCCCCGCGAGCCGGGGAAGCTCTCGATCTACGTCTGTGGGCCGACCGTCTACGAGGTGCCCCACGTCGGCCACGGGCGCGCCGCGGTCGTCTTCGACGTCATCCGCCGGTACCTGGAGTGGCGGGGCGTCGGCGTCACGTTCGTGACCAACATCACCGACGTCGAGGACAAGATCATCGCCCGTGCCGCCGAGGAGGGCAGCACCGAGGAGGAGGTCGCGCAGCGCTACGAAGCCGCCTACTGGGACGTGATGGACCGGCTCGGTGTGCGCCGTCCCGACCAGCTACCCCGCGCGACCGAGTTCATCCAGCCGATGCTCGAGCTCATCGCCGACCTCGTCGGCGAGGGCCGGGCCTACGTGGTCGAGGGCCAGGGCGTCTACTTCGACGTCGAGGCCTACGACGGCTACGGAGAGCTGTCGCACCGCAAGCTCGCCGACCTCCTCGAGGGCGCCGGCAGTCGCGTGGAGGTCGACGAACGCAAACGCAGCCCGGTCGACTTCGCTCTCTGGAAGGCGGCCAAGGAGGGCGAGCCGGCCTGGGACTCGCCGTGGGGCCCGGGACGGCCGGGCTGGCACATCGAGTGCTCGGCGATGTCACTCCGGCTGCTCGGCGAGGGCTTCGACCTCCACGGCGGCGGCGACGACCTCGTGTTCCCGCACCACGAGAACGAGCGCGCCCAGGCCGAGGGCGCCGGGCACCCGTTCGCGCGCTACTGGATCCACAACGGCATGGTGATGGTGGGGTCGGAGAAGATGGCGAAGTCGCTCGGCAACTTCACCACCCTTGCCGCCGCCCTCGACGCCTACGGGCCCCGCGCGATCCGCATGGCCGTGCTCCAGACCCACTACCGCAGCCCGATGGAGCTCGGCGACGCCGAGCTCTCCGCCGCGGCCGCCGCGGTCACGGGTCTCGACAACCTCGCCCGCCGGGCGCGCGTGGCCGGGATCGATCCCGCGGGTGCCGAGCTCGACGAAGCAGCGGTGGGGTCGTTCCGGGCGCACATGGACGACGACTTCGCCACCCCGGCGGCGATGGCCGTGATCTTCGACACGGTGAAGTGGGCGAACGCGGCCATCGACCGGGGTGCGAAGGACGAGGCCACCACCCTGCTGGCAACGGTGATCGAGCTCTCGGGCGCGCTCGGACTCGACCTCGACGACGGCTCCACCGAGGAGGGCGACGCCGAGATCGACGCCCTCGTCGAGGAACGCGACGAGGCCCGCGCCCGGCGCGACTTCGGCGAGGCCGACCGCATCCGCGACGAGCTCGCCGAGCGGGGCGTCACCCTCGAGGACACGCCCACCGGCACCGCCTGGCACCGGCGCTGAGGCCCGGAGCGGCTCGTGAGCCGGGGAACCGAGCAGGTCGAGGGGCGCCGGGCGGTGCTGGAGCTGCTCCGGGCCGGTCGGCGGCGGGTCCGGTCGGTGTGGCTCGCGGGCGACGGCCTCGACGAGATCGAGCAGCGGGCGCGTGCCGCCGGTGCCCGCGTCCAGCGCGTCCCGCGCGACCAACTCGACCGGCGCGCCCGCACCGATACACCGCAGGGCGTGGTGGCGACAGCCGACCCGGTGCCAGAGACGGAGCTCGACCCGCTGCTGCGCGACGACGCCGCGTTCCTCGTCGCGCTCGACGGCGTCACCGACCCCGGGAACCTGGGAGCGGTGATGCGCACCGCCGAGGCCGCGGGCGCAACCGGCATGATCGTGCCTCGCCACCGCGCCGCTCGCATCACACCCGCGGTCGCGAAGGCAGCCGCCGGCGCACTGGAACACCTCCCGTTCGTCACCGTGTCGGGGATACCGTCGGCGCTCGACCGTGCACGACGCGCGCACGTGTGGACGGTCGGCCTCGACGCTGACGGCGATACCGCGTTGTTCGATCTCGCGCTCGCGGACCAGCCGCTCGTCCTCGTCCTCGGTGCGGAGGGGCGCGGGTTGTCGCGTCTCTCGCGACGGCGTTGCGATGTCGTCGCGACCATCCCGATGCACGGCGCGATCGAGTCGCTCAACGTCGCGGCCGCGGCCGCGCTCGCGTGCTACGAGGTCGCGCGCCGGCGGCAGTAGCCTTTTGTGCTCCGCCGGAGTAGCTCAGTTGGTCAGAGCAGGGCTCTTGTAAAGCTCAGGTCGTCGGTTCGAATCCGACCTCCGGCTCGTCGCCTCGTTTACCGTGGTGGGGGCAAATGCTTGCTATTGACTCGCCTTGCGACCAGGATCGAGTACCAATGGAGCTCTCGGCACGCGACCGCGCGATCCTCGATTTCGAACGCGGCTGGTGGCGCCTTCCCGGGTCGAAGGAGCGCGCCATCCGTGACGAGCTCGGAATCTCGAGCACGCGCTACTACCAGCGTCTCAGCGCGCTGCTCGACGAGCCGGCGGCCTGCGTCTACGACCCGCTCACCGTGAAGCGGGCCCGCCGCATCCGTGAGGAGCGGCGGCGCACGCGGATCGAGGGGCGGCGCGCCAAATGACGCGGTCCGGCGCACTAGCGTCGTCGCCCATGGCGACGACCGTTCCCGGCGTGCCCCGCCACGCCGGCCGCTCGCTCGTGCGCTCGGCGGCACGGGGCGCGGGGCTCATCGCGGCCGCGGTGATCGTGGGGATCGTCCTGCTCCAGGTGATCGACGACGGCGGCGGCCCGTCGGGTAACGGCGGCAACGGCAACGGCACCACCATCGACACCACGACCGACGACACCACCACCGACACGACCGCGGGCGGGGAGGCGCGTCCGCCGGCCGAGGTGGTCGTGCAGGTACTCAACGCCGGAGGGGCGACGGGCGCGGCCGGAACGCTCACGAATCAGCTCGTCGGCGCCGGGTACAGCACGCTGCCGGCCGCCGACGACCCGGTGGCACGCACCGACACCGTCGTGACGTGCAAGGAGGGGTACGAGGCCGAGGCTGCGGCGTTGTTGCTCACGGTCCAAGGCGCCGGGTATCCGGCGGCGACGAACGTTCCCTTCCCGACCGATCGCACCGACCTACCAGGCGTGGCAGAGGCCAACTGCCTCGTCCTCATCGGTCAAGCCTGAATCCGACGCTCGCTCCGCTCGGGCGCGCGCCCGCGCGAACCGCCGTCCTCGTCGACTTCGACGGCTCGCTGGCGCCGATCGTCGACGATCCCGACGATGCGACCGCCCTGCCCGAGGCGCGTGACGCCCTCCGCGGCTTGGTCGGCAAGGTCGGGCTGGTGGCCGTGGTCAGCGGCCGGCCCGTCGAGATGCTCGCGGCCCAGCTGGGCACCGACGGGCTCGAG
>DASUUL010000239.1:0-2733 GCA_036374115.1 Acidimicrobiia bacterium
CGGCCGAGAGCGGGCCGGCGCCGCATCTCCTCGAGCTGCGCCTGGGCCATCGCCTGCTGGGTGAACAGCGTCGCCTGGATCCCGTGGAACAGGCCCTCGAGCCACCCCACGAGCTGGGCCTGGGCGAGGCGCAGCTCCGACTCGCTCGGCGTCTCCGCCGAGAACGGCAGCGACACCTCGTCGAGCTCCTCGCGCAGCTCGGGGGAGATCACGTCCTCGAGCTCCTCGACCGACTTCTCGTGGATCTCGCGCAGGGCCTTGCGGCCGGCGTCGTCGAGGGGCGCCCGCCGCACCTCCTCGAGCATGGAGCGCACCATCGAGGCGATGCGAATCAGCTTCGTGGGGTGGGTGACCTGCTCGGCCGCGCCCGGCCCCTCGCCCTCACCGCCCGGCGTGTCGCCGCCGGAGGGGTGGCCGGCGCCCGCGCCGTCACCCTCGGGCACCAACTCGGGTTGGACGCGCTCGCGCCCCGGGGGAGCCTCATCGGGAGTCATCGTGCAGCCAGGATAGAAGGTTGCCCAGCGGGCCGGGTCATCGAATGCGTCGCCGCGGCGGCGGTCGCCAGCCCACACGCCCCAATGGCTACAGGTATTCGACCTGCTCGCCGGTCATCCGGTGGCGGGTGTCGAGGACGTAGCGGGCGTGCCGGGCGACGAGGTCGTAGTCGAAGGCGTCGTGGTCGGTGACCACCACGACGGCGTCGGCGGCCCCGATCTCCTCGGCGGTGAGTTCGACACGCGTCACCCGCGGGTCGAGCCAACGATCGTCGACGTATGGATCGACCACATGCACGCCGGCGTCGAGCGTGAGCAGCTGCCGGGTGATCCGGGCAGCAGGCGATTCGCGAGCGTCGCGCGTGTTCCGCTTGTAGGCGAGACCGAGCAGGAGGACGCGGCTGCCGCTGACCGGCTGTCGGCGACGGTTGAGCGCGACCGTGAGGCGACGCACCACGTAGTCGGGCATGTTGTCGTTGATGTCGTTGGCAAGCTCGACGAAGCGGAATGACAACCCGAGCCTCCGCCTGACCTGCCAGGAGAGGTAGCTCGGGTCGATGGGCAGGCAGTGCCCGCCTACACCCGGCCCCGGTTCGAAGCGCATGTAACCGAACGGCTTGGTGGAGGCGGCGTCGATCACCTCCCACACGTCGATCCCGAGGTCGTTGGCGAACATCGCGATCTCGTTGACGAGGGCGATGTTGACGTGCCGGAAGGTGTTCTCGAGCAGCTTGGCGAGCTCCGCGACCCTCGGGTTCGCGACCACGTGGGTCGTGTCGACGAGCCGGTCGTAGAAGCCCTGGACGGCCCGCAGCGAGTCGGCGTCGATTCCGGAGACGAGCTTCGGTGTGCTGACGAGATCGTTCGTTGGGTTGCCGGGTTCGAGGCGCTCCGGGCTGTAGCCGACGTGGAAGTCGGTTCCCGCGCTCAGGCCGGAGCCCTCCTCGAGCAGCGGGACGAGGAGCTCCTCGGTCGTGCCCGGATAGGTGGTCGACTCCAGCACGACCGTCGCGCCCCGTTCCACGAGGTTGCCGATCGTCGTTCCCGCCGTCTCGATGTGCGAGAGGTCGGGATTACCGTCCCTCAGTGGAGTGGGCACCGCGATCACGGCCACGCCGAAGCCGGCGCCGTCGGCGGCGGAGCTCGTCGGCCGGTAGCGACCGGAGTCGAGTGCTGCCTGGAGCCGGGCACTGGCGATGTCCTCGACCTGGGACTGACCGGCGGCGAGCCGCTTGATGATGGTGTCGTCGATGTCGAAGCCGACGACGTCGAATCCGACCTCTACGGCACGGATGGCGAGCGGCAGGCCGACGTAGCCCTGCCCGAGCACCAGCAGCTTCCAGTTCGCCCCACCCGGAGCCATGACGGTGCATCCTCTCACGGGCTAGGAAGCCGGGAAACTGCCCTCCCGGACGCCCGGCGGCACCTTCCCCTCGTCGCCCTCGGTCCGGGGGCCGGGAACGCCGTGGAAGTCGTACGGCTCGGGGGCCCGCCCGGGCTGGCACACCCAGCATTCGCCGGTGCGCCCGGTGGTGACGATCTGGAGCACCGCCTCCGCGATCTGGGTGGCGGGCATGATCGGGAAGCCGGCCCCCTGGAGCATCGCCTTGGCGTCGGAGCTCAGGATGTTGGTGTCGGTGATGCCGGGATTGACGGTGTTGGCGGTGATGTCCTTCCCCGCGACGGTGGGGGCGATACTGCGGATCAGGCCCACGACGGCGTGCTTGGTGAGGTCGTACACGGGGTCGGGCGGGAACGGCACGAGGCCCGCCAGCGACGACGTGGCGACGATCGAGCCTCCGCCGCGCCGTTCCAGCGTCCGGATCGCCGCCCGGGCGCCGAACACGACGCCGTCGACGTTGACCCGCATGATCCGGCGGTACACGTCGTCGGTGAGGGTCTCGAGGTCGCTGTGGCCGATCGCGATCCCGGCGTTGAGAAAGGCGATGTCGATGCCGCCGAGCTCGCGCTCGCACGCCGTAAACGCGTCGTCGATCTCGTGCGAGTCGCCCATGTCGGCCCGCACGAAGAAGCCGCCGAGCGTCGTGGCCAGCTCGTGGCCGAGGTCGTCGGTCAGGTCGACGACGCAGATGCGCGCACCTTCGCTCGCGAGGAGCTCGGCGGTCGCCTTGCCGATGCCCGATGCCGCGCCGGTGATCAGCGCGACCTTGCCCTCGAGTTGGCCCATGGCCCGAGACTACGCCTGCACGAGGAGCAGGATCAGGGTGTGGTGCCGGGC
>DASUUL010000240.1:0-19234 GCA_036374115.1 Acidimicrobiia bacterium
GTGGTCACGCGCCCGACTCCGAGCGCTGCGCCGGCGCCGCGACGGTCGTCTCGGTGCGGCCCCGCTCGGGGACCGGCGCGTCTCGGGACGTCAGCCGCCCGAGACGTCCTGGGGACGCGACTTGCCCGCGGCGATCCAGGGCATCATCGCCCGGAGCCGCTCCCCCACCTCCTCGATGGGGTGCTCGGCACCTTCACGGCGCAGCGCGTTGAACACCGGACGGCCGGCCTGGTTCTCGAGGATCCACTCCTTGGCGAAGCGACCGCTGCGGATCTCGGCGAGGATCTCCTTCATCTCTGCGCGCGTGTCGTCGGTGATGATGCGCGGTCCGCGGGTCATGTCGCCGTACTCGGCCGTGTCGGAGATCGAGTACCGCATGTTGGTGATGCCGCCCTCGTAGATGAGGTCGACGATCAGCTTCACCTCGTGCAACGTCTCGAAGTACGCCGACTCGGGCTGGTACCCCGCCTCGACCAGCGTCTCGTAGCTCGACTTGATGAGCTCGACCAGCCCACCGCAGAGCACGACCTGCTCGCCGAAGAGGTCCGTCTCGGTCTCCTCCTCGAACGTGGTGTCGAGCACGCCGGCGCGGGTCGCCCCCACGGCCTTGGCGTATGCGAGCGCGGTCTCCTTGGCCTTGCCGGTCTCGTCGGCGCCCACCGCGACGAGTGACGGCACCCCGCCGCCCTCCTCGAACGTCCGCCGCACGAGGTGGCCCGGGCCCTTCGGGGCGATCATCCACACGTCGACGCCCGTGGGCGGGCGGATCTGGCCGAAGTGGATGTTGAAGCCGTGCGCGAACGCGAGCGAGTCGCGCGGTTCGAGGTTGGGCTCGATGTCGCGGGCGTAGACACTCGCCTGCTCGGTGTCGGGGAGCAGCACCATGATCACGTCGGCTTCCTTGCACGCCTCGGCCGTCGTGAGGACACGCAGACCGGCCTCCTCGGCCTTCCCCCACGACGACGAGCCGTCGCGCAGCCCGACCCGCACGTCGACCCCGGAATCCTGCAGGTTCAGGGCGTGGGCGTGGCCCTGCGACCCGTACCCGAGCACGGCGACCTTGCGCCCCTCGAGGAGGGCCAGGTCGGCGTCGGCGTCGTAATAGATGGTGGCGGGCATCTCGTTCTCCTGCTCTCTCTTTCCCTTTTCCGTTTTGGCGTCGCAGGGCCGGAATCATCCCGACGGTGCGACGCCAAAACGGCCCTTGGACTCTACGCGCCGCGGTCCTTGACCGCCCGCAGCTTGGCGGGTCGGCGGGCGAGCTTGGGGAGCGCGATGCGGCCGGTGCGCTGGAGCTCGACGATCGTGTACGGGCGCAGCAGGTCGGTGAACGCGTCGAGCTTGTCGGGCGTGCCGGCGACGAGCAGCGTGAGCGCGTCGTAGCCGACGTCGAGGATCTTGGCCTCGAAGATCGACGCCAGCTCGGTGATCTGGGAGCGCAGCTCGGCCGTCGCCTTGACCGTGACGAGCAGGAGCTCGCGTTCGACCGCGTCGTCGCCGAGCTCGGTGATCTTGATCACCGGGATCAGCTTGTTGAGCTGCTTGGTGACCTGCTCGAGCGGCGCCGACTCGGCGTCGACGACGATCGTCATGCGGCTGAAACGCTCGTCCTCGGTCGGGCTGACCGCGAGCGAGAAGATGTTGTAGCCCCGTCGCGAGAACAGGCCCGACACCCGCGACAGCACCCCGAACTTGTTCTCGACGAGCACGCTGAGAATGTGGTGCTGAACGCCTTCGGACATGTCACCGACCTCCCGGCTTGTCGTGGGCGGGATCGAGGATGATGTCGTCGTTCGAGCCGCCCGCCGGCACCATCGGGTACACCTTCTCCCGGTAGTCGACCCGGAAGTCGACCACCACGGGCCGGTCGTCGATCTCGTTCGCCTTCTCGATCGTGGGAACGACGTCGGACGGGTCGTCGACGCGGAAGCCGACGCAACCCATCGCCTCGGCCCACCGCACGTAGTCGGGCAGGTCCGGCGACAGGTACACCTCGCTGTAGCGCTCCTCGTAGAAGAGCTCCTGCCACTGACGGACCATGCCCAGGTAGGCGTTGTTGAGGATGGCGACCTTCACCGGGATCCGCTCTGCCGAGGCCGTGACCAGCTCCTGGGCCGTCATCTGGAAACAGCCGTCGCCGTCGACCGCCCAGACGGTGCGCTCGGGCTTGCCGACCTTGGCGCCGATCGACGCCGGCACCGCGTAGCCCATCGTGCCCAGCCCACCGGAGTTGATCCAGGTGTACGGGTGGTTGAACCGCCACAGCTGGCTCGTCCACATCTGGTGCTGGCCCACGCCCGCGATCACGATCGTGTCGTCGGGCGTGTGGTCGCGCAGCGACTCGATGCAGTACTGCGGCTTCAACGGTCCGTCGTCGTGCTGCTCGTAGTGGAGCGGGTAGGTGCGCTGCCAGTCCTCGATCTGACGGTCCCAGGCGGACAGGTCGGGCCAGTCGCGCTTGGCCCGGTCGGCCTTCACCGCCTTGATCAGCTCCTCGATCACGAGGCGACAGTCGCCGACGATCGGCACGTCGGGCCGGCGCACCTTCCCGAGCTCGGCCGGGTCGACGTCGACGTGGATCACCTTGGCACCGGGGGCGAACGCGTCGAGCTTGCCGGTGACCCGGTCGTCGAAGCGGGAGCCGAGTGCGATGAGCAGGTCGGACTGCTGCATCGCGGTGACGGCCGTGTAGTTGCCGTGCATGCCCGGCATCCCGAGGGCGAGCCGGTGGTCGTCGGGGAACGCGCCCCGCGCCATGAGCGTCGTGACGACGTGCGCGTCGGTGAGCTCGGCGAGCTCGCGCAGCGCCTCCGCCGCCCGCGCCTTCAGGATGCCGCCGCCGGCGTAGATGACCGGGCGCTGTGCCTCGCCCATCAATCGGGCGGCGTCCTTGATCTGCTTCGGGTGACCCTTGGTGTTGGGCTTGTACCCGGGCAACTCGACGTCGTCGGGCCAGTACCAGTCCATCATCTGGTTCGAGACGTCCTTGGGCATGTCGACGAGCACCGGGCCCGGGCGCCCGGTCGTGGCGACGTGGAACGCCTCGCGGATGACGCGGGGCACGTCCTGGGGATCGGTCACGAGCCAGTTGTGCTTCGTCACCGGCATGGTGATACCGACGGTGTCGCACTCCTGGAACGCGTCGGTGCCGATGACCGAGTACGCCACCTGCCCGGTGATGACGACGAGCGGGATCGAGTCCATGTAGGCGTTGCACAGCGGCGTCACGATGTTGGTGGCCGCGGGACCGCTCGTGACCATGGCCACACCGGGGCGGCCGGTCGCCTGCGCGTAGCCCTCGGCCATGTGGCCCGCACCCTGCTCGTGGCGCACGAGGATGTGGCGGATCGACGAGTCGATGAGCGGGTCGTAGACCGGCAGGATCGCCCCGCCCGGGAGACCGAACATGACCTCGGTCCCCTCCATCTCGAGGCTCTTGATGAGGGCTTGGGCCCCGGTGAGCTGCATGGCTCGCATCCTTCTTGAGTGGTCGCGGGAGTGAACGATCGGAGATATGAAAAACCCCCCGCTGTTGCGAGGGGCGGAGGTGCGCACGGACGCGTGTGGAGACGCCGTGCGCTACATAACGATTACGAGGAGCGTCGGCGAAGGGCACGTCGTCTTCATGGAGCACACAGTGTGGCGCATCGCCGGGCGAAAAAGCAAGCCGCCGTCGAGCATCACGTCTGGTGTCGGGGGCACGAATACGTGGTGCGGCCGGCGACGAACCGGCGGCTGATGGGCGCGCCATCCTTCGGGCAGGGCTCGTCGAGCACCCGGGGGAGGTCACCGGTGTGGGAACCGCCCCGTCTGGACGTGACCCGCAGGGTCGACGCGATCATGCGGTGGAGCCGCTTACGGTCGGACGCGTCGAGGGTGTTGGCGGACCGGGCAGGGTCGAACCCCGCCCGCCAGAGCACCTCGTCCACGAGGAGGTTGCCGAGCCCGGCGATCCGCGCCTGGTTCATGAGCACGGCCTTGATCGGCGCCCGGCTGGGTTCGACGACGGCGGTGAGCTGCGGGAGCGTGATCGCGAACGCGTCCGGTCCGAGGCGGTCCTCGTCGGGATCGAGCTCGACGCCACCGAGCCTCCGGGGATCGCGGAGGAAGAAGGTGCCGCCGTCGGCGAACTCGAGCCCGAACCGGTGCCACGCGGGCACGTTCCGGTTGCTGGCGTAGATCAAGGGGTCCCCGGCCGCCTCCTCGTCGACCAGGACGCGCCCGCTCATGCCCAGGTGCAGGCCGAGCACCGGCCCGGCGCCGTCGTCGGTGTCGACGAGCATGAGCTTTCCGCGCCGCCGCGCCGCGGTGAGGCTCCGACCCCGGAGGGCCGACCGGGCCGCCGGCGCCGTGAGCCCCCGCTTGAGGAACCAGTGGTCGGGGGCGTACACCGAGGCGATCTCCCGGCCGAGCGCCCGCTCCTCGATCAGGCGGCGCGCCGCCTCCACCTCGATGATCTCGGGCATACCCCTCCCTCATTTGTGCGCGCAGCGGTCGCCGAGCGCGCCCTACTGCACAAACAACGAGGTCACACGTTCGTGATCGCGCCGTGCTCGGCGCCCTGGGCGAGGCGGGCGTACTTGGCGAGGAAGCCGCTCGTGTAGCGGGGCTCGGGCAACTTCCAGTGCTCCCGGCGCCGGCTGAGCTCGGCGTCGTCGACGAGCAGGTCGACGGTGTGCGCGGCGGCGTCGATGACGATGCGATCACCGTCCTCGACGAGCGCGATCGGGCCGCCGTCGACGGCCTCGGGCGCGACGTGCCCGACGCAGAACCCGTGCGTACCGCCCGAGAATCGCCCGTCGGTGAGCAGGGCGGCGTCGGCGCCGCGCCCGACACCCTTCATGGCGCCGGTGACCGCGAGCATCTCTCGCATGCCCGGCCCGCCCTTGGGTCCCTCGTAGCGGATGACCACCACGTCGCCCGGGTTGATCCTCTCGCCGAGGATGGCCTCCATCGCCGCGTCCTCGCCGTCGAAGACGCGCGCCGTTCCCTCGAAGCGCAGCTGGTCGAGGCCCGCGACCTTCACGACGCCACCTTTGGGGGCGAGCGATCCGGTCAGCACGGCGATGCCGCCCTGGGCGTGGATCGGGTCGGTGAGCGGGTGGACCACCTCGCCGTCGGGAACGGGTGGGTCGAGCGCCGCGAGGTTCTCGGCGACGGTCTTCCCGGTGACGGTGAGGCACTCGCCGTGGAGGAGCCCGGCGTCGAGGAGCTCGCGCATCACCACGGGCACACCGCCGATCCTGTCGATGTCGTACATGTGGTACTTGCCGTGGGGCTTCGTGTCGGCGATGTGTGGCGCCCGGGCGCCGACGCGGTTGAAGTCGTCGAGCTCGAGATCGACACGGGCTTCGTGTGCGATCGCCAGCAGGTGCAGCACCGCGTTGGTGGAGCCGCCGAGCGCCATGGTCACGGCGATGGCGTTCTCGAACGCGTCCTTGGTCATGATCTGGCGCGGGCGGATCCCCTGGTCGATGAGACCCATCACGGCCCGGCCACTCTCGAACGCGAGATCGTCGCGGCGGCGGTCGACGGCGGGCGGCGACGAGCTGCCGGGCAGCGACATGCCGATGGCCTCGGCGATCGACGCCATCGTGTTCGCCGTGAACATGCCCGCGCACGACCCCTCTGTCGGGCAGGCGCGCCGCTCGATCTCGCCGAGCTCGTTCTCGGTGAGCGTGCCGGCGGCACACGCGCCCACGGCCTCGAACACGCTCACGATGTCGAGCGCCTGGTCCTTGTAGTGACCGGGGAGGATCGACCCGCCGTAGAGGAACACCGAGGGGAGGTTGAGCCGGGCCGCGGCCATGAGCATCCCAGGCAGGCTCTTGTCGCATCCAGCGAAGGTGACCATGCCGTCGAGGCGCTCCGAGTGCATCACGCATTCGACGGAATCGGCGATGATCTCCCGGCTCACGAGCGAGCCCCGCATCCCCTCGTGACCCATCGAGATGCCGTCGGACACGGCGATGGTCACGAACTCCAGCGGGAAGCCGGCGGCGTCGCGCACGCCGTCCTTGGCCCGCTTCGCCAGCCGGTCGAGCGGGAGGTTGCACGGTGTGACCTCGTTCCAGCTCGAGGCCACCCCGATCTGGGGCTTGTCCCAGTCGGCGTCGGTCATCCCGACCGCTCGCAGCATGGCGCGGGCCGGCGCCCGCTCCATCCCGTCGGTCACTTCGTGGCTGCGCGCCCGGCGCTCGTCGCTCATGCCGCCGAGCGTATTCCACAACCACCACTCTCGATGCGTGCGTTATGCGCAACTATCACGCACGATGAACGCATCGATAGGCTGCTCGGCCGATGAAGGTGGACGGGGGGCTCGTCGGGGTCGGGCTCGAGGGGGTGGGCGAGCGGGCGCAGGAGCTCGAAGCCGCCGGCTACGACGGCGCATACACGTTCGAGGGGCCCCACGACCCGTTCCTGCCGCTGCTCCTCGCCGCCGAGCACACCGAGCGGATCGAGCTCTCCACCGCCATCGCGATCGCGTTCGCCCGCAACCCGATGACGCTCGCCAACATCGGCTACGACCTCCAGCTGGCGTCAGGGGGCCGGTTCGCGCTCGGCCTCGGCTCCCAGATCAAGCCCCACATCGAGAAGCGGTTCTCGATGCCGTGGTCGGCGCCCGCCGCCCGCATGCGCGAGCTGGTGCTGGCGATCAAGGCGATCTGGGCGTGCTGGCAGGACGGGACGCCACTGCGCTTCGAGGGCGAGTTCTACCGCCACACCCTCATGACGCCGTTCTTCGATCCCGGTCCGAACCCCGCCGGCGTCGCCCGCATCTGGCTGGCCGGCGTGGGACCGACCATGACCGAGGTGGCGGGCGAGGTCGCCGACGGGTTCATCGTCCACCCGTTCAGCACCGAGCGGTTCCTGCGGGAGGTCACCCTGCCCGCCCTCGAGCGCGGCTTCGCCAAGAGCGGTCGGACGCGCGCCGACTTCGAGATCTCGTTCCCGCTCCTCGTCGTGACCGGTGAGAGCGACGAGGAGCTGGCCGCCGCCGACGCCGCCGTCCGGGCGCAGATGGGCTTCTACGGCTCCACGCCCGCCTACGCCCGGGTGCTCGAGCTCCACGGCTGGGGCGACGTTCACCCCGAGCTCAACCGCCTGTCCAAGACCGGGGGCTGGGCCGAGCTCGGCAGTCTCGTCACCGACGAGATGGTGGAGGCCTTCGCCGTGAGAGGGACGGCCGCCGAGCTCCCCGGGCGCATCCATGCCCGCTACGGAGACCTGATCGACCGCGTCAGCTTCAACGCGCCCTACCGGCGCGATCCCGAGCGGTGGGCGGCGCTGCTCGACGGCTTCCGCTCCGGATCGCGCACGTAGACCGACACGTGCCGGGGGCAGTCCGGCGTGTACGGCCGGCGCTCCCAACCGCTCCAGCGGTGCTCGAGGCCGAGACCGGCGCCTAAGGTCATGGCGTCGAGCTCGGCCGGGTACGAGTAGCGGATGTGGACGGGCCAGCTCCGGAGGCCTGCCGGCGACAGCCACAGCACGAGCGACGCGATGCGTTGGGTGGAGGTGTCGTGCCAGCTCGCGTTGATGCGCACTCCCCCACTTACGTACGCGACGTCGGCGCGGTGACCTCGCACGAACCGCGACGGATCGGGCACGAACGCCTCGATCACGAACCGGCCCCCCGGCGCGAGCCGGCGAGCGACGTTGCGGAAGCAGCGCGCCTGCTCCTGAGCCGTGGGGAGCACGAAGAACGTGTTGAGCGCCACGAACACGAGCGAGTACTCGCCGGCCACGGCAACGTCGGCGAAGTCGCCGATCGTCACCGGGATGGTCTCGCCGCCGGGCTTGGCGCGGAGACGCCCGACCATGGCGGGCGACGCGTCGATCCCGTGCACTTCCGGGCCCGCGGCCGCCAGCGGGAGCGCCAGGCGCCCGGTGCCGATGGCCAGCTCCAGCACCGGTCCGGCCCCGGCGAGCCCGGCGAGGCAGGCGACGGCCGTGTCGTCGGGCCGGTACATCTGGTCGTAGATGTCGGCGACGTGAGCGCCGTAGGTCGTGGGGTCGTAACCTTCCCCGTGATCCACTGGTCGATTCGACCAGGCCCCGGGCGCCGGGCACCATCGGTTTCCCGGTCCCGAGGGCGCGAGCGCCCACCTGTCGAGCCCACCTGTCGAGGAGGAGCGTGCATGAGCCGTACGGAGGCAGCGCCCGCCAGCGTCGGGCTGGTCGACCGCAGCACCGTCAAGGAGCGCACGTTCGCCTGGAACGGCGACGCGCCCGACGCCCGGATGGCATGGTTCGTCGCCGGCCTCCGGCGGGCGATGGTCGAGCGGGGCTACGAGGAGCAGGGCGCCCCCGGGCCGGAGGTGCAGGTCGTGCTCCACCACCTCGACCCCGAGAACGCCCGCCCGTACCGGCGGAAGTCGGCGCCGACGTTCGTGGTGGCGCTGGCGCACATGGCGACGCTCCCCGGCGACGTGCTGCGGGCGGGCTACCCGCTGCTCGTGCGAGGGCTGGCGAACCTGTGCGTGATGGTCAGCGACCGTCCCGAACGCGGAGGCGCGGTGGCCCAGTTCGTGACCCTCGAGCAGGGCACGTACGCGGTCGAGCACCACGGCGACGACGACGCCTTCTTCGCCGCCGTCTTCGAGCGCATCGAGCCGCTGGCGTCGTCACGCCTCGTGATCGCCAACGAGTTCCGCACCGATCTCCCGGCAGCGCTGTGGGACGGCGACGAGCAGACCCGCCAGATCCGCCGGGCGGGCGAGAAGCTCGACGCCCTCGACCTGCTGCCGGCGGCGTTCCCCATCGAGGAGATCCTCTCCGAGCGGGACCTGCGTCACGTCAAGCTCCTCTACGGGATCGGCGGGCTGAGCTACGGCAACGTGAGTGCCCGCCGCCAGCCCCCGGTCGAGTCGGCCTACGGGCCCGAGTTCTGGATGAGCGCCAGCGGAGTCGACAAGGGTGCGCTGGTCGAGGTCGGCAGGCACGTGCTCCTCGTGCGGGGGTACGACCGCGAGCGCGACTGCATGATCCTGAGCGTGCCACCCGAGGTGAAGCCCAACCGCGTCTCGGTCGACGCGATCGAGCACTGGATGATCTACCGCGAGCACCCGGAGGTCGGCGCGATCCTCCACGTGCACGCGTGGATGAACGGCATCAGCTCGACCGAGATCAACTATCCGTGCGGCACCGTCGAGCTCGCGGGGGCGGTCGCCGATCTCGTGCGCAACGCACCCGACCCGGGGCACGCGGTCGTCGGGCAGCGCAACCACGGGCTCACGATCACCGGGTCGAGCCTCGACGAGATCTTCGATCGGATCGACGGCAAGATCGTCCGCAACGTCCCCATGGACTAGGTCGACGAAGAGCGCGCCCAGGCGCGGAGGTACTCGGGGACGGGCACCCGCACCGCGGCATCGGGCACGGGTCGGCTCGGTGTCAGTACCAGGGGGATCTCGCCCGCCCAGTGCGGGAGCCCGAGGTCGTCGGGGTCGTCGACGGGCGGGCCCGTGCGCACCTTCGCCGACACCTCCGTGAGCGGGAGCCGCACGACGAGCGTCGCCCGCAGCTCCTCGGGCGTCGGCGGGCGGCAGTCGCCACTGCGGCCCGGAGCGACGTGCTCGACGACGGCCGCGACCGCCCGGCGCTTCTCCTCCGGGTCGTCGACGCGCTCGGCCGTCGCGAAGACCACGACCGACCGGTAGTTCAGCGAGTGGTGGAACGCAGAGCGGGCGAGCACGAGGCCGTCGACCAACGTGACGGTCACGCACGCCTCCATGCCCGACGCCAGCGACCGCAGGGTGTGGTTGCCGGCGGCCCCGTGGAGGTACAGGTGATCCCCGACGCGTGCGTGGATCATCGGGATCACCGCCGGGCATCCGTCGATCGCGAACCCCACGTGGCCCACGAGCGCCTCGTCGAGAACGGCGTCGATCACGACCCGGTCGTAGCTCCCCCGGTCCGCCCGGCGGCGCAGCTGGGTCCGGTCGGTCGGCATCCGGTGACGCTAGCGATTCTCGCCACCACCGCGGCGACGAAATCGCACGCGACCATGCAAGCGCATGTGACGATCCACTCCGAAGGTTGCGTCTTGTGCGCGGAGACGACCGGAACAGTCGCTCCGCGCACGAGGACCCGGCTACGGCTGGAGGCGTTCGTCGAGCAGGCGGTTGAGGAGCTGGGGGTTGGCTTTCCCCTGTGTCGCCTTCATGGCGCTGCCGATGAAGAAGCCGCGGAGCTTCTTGCGGGCCTTGTCGTCGCCGGCGCGGTAGCGCTCGACCTCGTCGGGGTTGTCGGCGACGATCGATTCGATGAGCGCGGCGAGCTCGCCCTCGTCGCTCACCTGCGCGAGGCCGCGCTCCTCCACCACCTGCTTGGGCCGCTTGGGCTCACGCAGGCACTCGGCCAGCACGTCCTTGGCGAGTGGGCGCGACAGGGTGCCGTCGGCGACGAGGCCGATGAGCTCGGCGAGCCCGTCGGGGGCGAGCGGGAGCGCACCGGGCGCGCCGCCGGTCTCGTTGAGGAACCCGAGCACGTCGCCGACGCACCAGTTGACGACATCCTTCGCCGTCCCTCCGGCGAGCGCGTCCACCGCCGCCTCCGCGTACTCGGCCAGACCCGGCGTACCGGTGAGCACACGGGCCTCGTGCTCCGTGATCCCCCAGGCTCCGGCCAACCGCTCCCGCTTCGCCGCCGGCAGCTCGGGCAGGGTCGTGCGAACCCGAGCGCGCATATCGGCGTCGGGCGCGACCGGCACGAGGTCGGGCTCGGGGAAGTAGCGGTAGTCCTCGGAGCCTTCCTTCGTGCGCATCGCGTAGGTGAGCCCGTGCTCCTCGTCCCAGTGGCGGGTCTCCTGCACGATCCGCTCACCGGCGGCGAGCTGCCCGGCCTGGCGACCGACCTCGAACTCGAGCGCCCGCCCCAACGAGCGCAGCGAGTTCATGTTCTTGATCTCCACCTTGGTGCCGAGCTCCTCGGATCCCTCGGGGCGCAGCGAGACGTTCGCATCGACGCGGAACGAGCCTTCCTCCATCTTCACGTCGGACACACCGATGGTCTCGAGGACCGCCCGCAGCTCCCCCACGTACGCGCGCGCCTGCTCCGCCGAACGCAGGTCGGGCCGGCTCACGATCTCCATGAGCGGGACGCCGGCGCGGTTGTAGTCGACGAGCGAGTGGGCGGCCTCGTGGATGCGACCACCACCGCCGACGTGGATCGTCTTGCCGGTGTCCTCCTCCATGTGGGCCCGCTCGATCCCGATGCGCACGCCGTCGACCTCCAACCAGCCGTCGACGCAGATCGGCTGGTCGTACTGCGAGATCTGGTAGTCCTTCGGCATGTCGGGATAGAAGTAGTTCTTGCGGGCGAAGATCGAGTGCTCGGGCACCTCACAGTGGAGCGCCTCCCCGACCCGCAGCGCGAACTCCACGGCTCGCTCGTTGATCACGGGGAGCGAGCCCGGCAACCCGAGGCACACCGGGCACACGTTCGTGTTGGGCTCGGCGCCGAACTCGTTCGCGCAACCACAGAACAACTTCGTCGCGGTGGCGAGCTCGACGTGCACCTCGAGCCCGATCACGGTCTCCCAGCCGGTGGCGGTCGTCGTGGCCGTCATGACACGCTCCTGTGATGACCGGTGCACCCGACCCGGACGCGTTCGAGATCCACCGCCGCGAGGTGCGCAACGGTGTCGCGCTCGCCTACGTCCGCGAGGGCGAGGGCGGTACGCCGCTGCTGCTGATCCACGGGTACCCGGAGACCAAGCGGATCTGGTGGCGCAACATCGCGCCACTGGCCGCCGCCGGCTTCGAGGTGATCGTGCCCGACCTGCGGGGGTACGGAGACTCCGACCTCGCGGCCGACGGCTTCTACGACGTCGCCGCCTTCTCCCTCGACCTCCATGCCCTCGTCCACGACGTGCTCGGCCACGAACGGTGCGCAGTCGCCGGCGGCGACGTGGGCGGGGTGGTGCTGCGCGATCTCGCCACGCGCTACCCGGGGTTCGTCGACCGGCTCTGCGTGTTCAACACACTCGTGATGGTGAGCGACGACGAGCTCGCCGCCGCCGGGATCCGGCCCGACGAAGACCACGCCACCCGCCAGACGGCCGACTATTTCCACCGCCAGGGAACCGATGCCGACGCGCTCCTCGCCGAGCTCGACACTCCCGCGCGCCGGCGGGCGTGGGTGGCGGCCATGTACCGGCAGCGGCTCTGGGCGGCGCCCGGTCACTTCGGTGCCGCCGACATCGACTTCATGACGGAGCCTTTCGCCGACCCCGACCGGCTCCGCGCTGCCTGGGGCACCTACGAGACCGCGTTCGGGAACCGACCGATGGAGGACGTGCCCCGGCTCTTCGAGCCGTGCACGGTACCCGCGCTGGTGCTCTACGGCCCCGAGGACCACGTCGTGCCGAAGACGTTCCCCGACCGTGCCCGGCTGGCGTTCACCGAGTGCGTCGGGCCCTTCGTGGTGCCCGACGCCGGCTACTTCCTGCAGTGGGAGCAGGCCGACGTGGTCAACCGGTCGCTCACGTACTTCCTGCACTGAGCGCGGGCTCCGATCAGGGCGCGGCATCTTCGATCACCTTCGCGGCCCGGAACATGACCGGCTCGCCCAGGGCGGGTGCCAGCACCTGGACACCGACCGGCAACCCGGCCGCCCCGACGCCGAACGGGACGCTGATGGCGGCGTGCCCGGCCAGGTTCGAGGGGATGGTGCACACGTCGGAGAGGTACATGGCCAGCGGATCGTCGGTGCGGGCGCCGAGCGCGAACGCCGTCGTCGGCGAGGTGGGTGACAACAGCACGTCGAAGGCGTCGTAGGCCCGATCGAAGTCGCGGATGATGAGCGTACGCACGCGCTGCGCCTGGCCGTAGTAGGCGTCGTAGTAGCCCGCCGACAGGGCGTAGGTGCCCAGCATGATCCGGCGCTTGACCTCGGGGCCGAAGCCGGCGCCGCGCGTCCTCGCGTTCATGGTGGCGGTGTCGTCGCCTTCGACGCGCAGGCCGTAGCGAACGCCGTCGTAGCGGGCGAGGTTGCTCGACGCCTCCGCCGGCGCGATCAGGTAGTAGGCCGACAACCCGTAGGCGACGCTCGGCACCGAGACCCGATCGACGGTCGCGCCCGCCTTCTCGAGCGCGCCGCCGGCGTCGGCGACCGCGGCCGCGACCTCGGTCTGGATGCCCTCGGCGTCGGTGAGCTCCTCGACGATCCCGACGCGCAGACCGGCGACACCGCCGTCGAGGACGGGGCGCAGCCGGGGCGCGGGCTGTGCGATCGCCGTGGAGTCGAGCGGGTCGTGACCGCCGACGATCTCGAGCAGGAGCGCGGCGTCGGCGACGGTCGACGCGATGGGCCCGATCTGGTCGAGCGAGCTCGCGAACGCGATCAGCCCGTACCGGGAGACGACGCCGTAGGTCGGCTTCACGCCGACCACCCCGCAGAGCGCCGCCGGCTGGCGCACCGACCCGCCGGTGTCGGAGCCGAGCGCGAGCGGCGCGAACCCGGCCGCCACCGCCGCGGCCGAGCCACCACTCGATCCCCCCGGCACCCGTGTCGGGTCGTGGGGGTTGCGGGTGGGCCCGAAGCCGGAGTTCTCCGTCGACGAACCCATCGCGAACTCGTCGAGGTTCGTCTTCCCGATCGGAATGCCGCCCGCGGCGGCGATCCGCTCCACCGCGGTCGCCGTGTACGGGGGGCGCCAGCCGGCCAGGATGCGCGACGAGCACGTCGTCGGCACCCCTCGCGTGCACAGGTTGTCCTTGAGCGCGACCGGCACGCCGGCGAGAGCACCGGGGTCGTCGCCCCTGGCGACGGCGGCGTCGACGGCGTCGGCCGAGGCCCGGGCTTCGTCCGCCATGACGTGGTTGAACGCGTGCAGCTCCGGCTCGCGGGCCTCGATGGCGGCAAGGTGAGCGTCGACGACCGAGCGCGCCGAGCGGCGCCCGGCCCGCACGTCGGCGGCGAGGTCGAGCGCGGTCGGCCCGTCGGTCACGGGGCCTCGCCCATGATGCGGGGGACGCGAAAGCGGCCGTCTTCGGTGCCGGGTGCCTGCGCGAGCACCTCGTCACGGTCGAGCGCGGGCCGGACCTCGTCGGCGCGCAGCACGTTGACCAGCGGCATCGGATGAGCGGTCGGGGGGACGTCGTGGATGTCGAGCGCCGAGACCTCCGCCGCGTACTCCAGGATCGCCTCGAGCTCGGCGGTGAGCGCCTCGGCCTCCTCCTCGGTCAGGGCAAGCCGGGCGAGGTGCGCGACGTGGTCGACGTCGGCGCGGGTGATCCGGGAGGGCATGAACGGAGTCTACGAGTGGGAACGGCGAGAACCGCTAGTGATACGGGTCGTCCGCCTGCCCGGGATGCTTCCACCAGTCGTCGGGTGCGGGCGTCCACTCGGGATCGGGGTAGATGCAATCGACCGGGCACGCCGGCAGGCACTTGTCACAGCCGCTGCACAGCTCGGGCACGATGATCACGTCGACGCCGTGGTTGAAGATCGCCCCGAACTGGTCGGGGCAGTGCCGCAGGCACGCGTCGCAGTTGATGCACTCCGACATCTCGATGCGCAGGGGGCGGTTCTTCCACTTCGGATTCCGCTCCCGCGACTCGATGCGCTCGCTGCGAGTGCCCGCTGCCACGCGGCCAGACTAGAGGAGGTGCCGTCCGCCGACGGGGGCCGGCTTCGCCGGCCCCTGCGCCGCCAGCCGCGTGCGGAGCGGGGAGCGAAGCGAGCGCGACCAGAAGTAGACCGGCTGGTCAAGTCGGGCGGTCGGCGGTACATTCCGCGACCCGGTGTCCGTGGAACGGCTCGATATCGAGGAACGGCCTCAAATCGAGGAACGGCCTCAAATCGAGGAACGGGAGGAGATCCTGGTGGCGAAGCACGCTTTCCTCTCCGACGACTGGTTCGCCGTCGTCGAGAAGCTCGTCGAGGAGCACGGCGCCGACGCGCCGGCGCACGCCAACGTGGTGGTGAACCTGGTGATCACCGACACCCCGTTCGGCGACGAGCGCCAGATGCACATGGGTGCGCGCGAAGGCAGGGGTCACTGGGGCATCGGCCACGCCGACGACGCCGACGTGACGCTCACCACCGACTACACGACCGCCAAGGAGGTGTTCGTCTCGGGCAACCCCCAGGCGGGCATGCAGGCGTTCATGGCCGGCAAGGTGAAGGTCCAGGGCGACATGGCCAAGCTGATGGCGTCGCAGCAGGGCGGCGGGAACACCGCGCTCAACGAGGCGATCCAGGGGATCACCGAGTAGCCGGGCGCTTCGCCGGGCGGCGGTCGAGGTTCGCCGCCGCGAGCAAGCCGACCGCGCATACCACCGATCCGAAGACGAACGCGGCCGAGAACGCGCCCGCACCGGGATGGTCGCCGGTCGCGGCTGCGCCCGAGAGCACGGCCGACATCGTGGCGATCCCCATCGACGCGCCGATCGACGCGCCCATGTTGAGCGCGCCGCTGGCCGCCGAGAGGTCCGATTCGGCGGCTTCGTTGGTGACGGTCGCGGCCGCCGGCGGGGCGACCAGGCCCAACCCGAACCCCGAGAGCACGAGCCCCGGGAGGATGTAGAGGTAGGGCGAGCCGTCGGTGACCACGGCCAGCGCGACCATCGACGCCAGGATGAGCGTCATCCCGATGGTCGCCATGCGGCGGCCGCCGTACCGGGCGGCCATGTAGCCCCCGATCGGTCCCATGATCCCGAGCGACGCCGCTCGGGGCGACACCGCCAGCGCGACCTCGTCGGCCTGGTAGCCGAACAGCGCGGTGTCGGCGAGCATCACCGACGTGATGAAGAAGCCGCCCATGTAGGCGAAGTTCGCGCAGAAGTTCGCGCTCACCGCTCCGGCGAAGCGGCGGCGGCCGAAGTACCCGACCGGGAGGATGGGTGCCGGTGACCGCATCTCGACCGCCACGAACGCGACCAGCGAACCGGCGGCGACGACCGCGGTGGTCACGAGCGGGAACGACCCCCAGCCCCAGTCGCCGGCGATTCCCCGGTTGAAGACGAGGAGCAGCGCCCCCAGCCCGACGATCGACAGGGCAGACCCGGCGACGTCGAACTGCTCGTCCTCGTCGCCCTTCGACTCGCGCAGCACGATCAGCCCGAGGGCGAGCGCGACCATGCTGAACGGGAACTGGCCGAAGAACAGCCAGCGCCATCCCACCGCTTCGACGACGAATCCACCGACGATCACGCCCAGGAGCGGTGCAACCGCGATGGTCGCCGACCACCATCCGAGGGCCTTCACCCGCTCCTCGGGGTCGAACGCCACGGCGATGAGCGCAAGGGCCGACGGGATCACCGCCGCGCTCCCGACCGCCGCGATCGCGCGGAACAGGATCAGCATCCCCACGTTCGGCGCGAACCCGCACAGCAGCGACGCCACCGCCGACACCGCGAACCCGAGGAGCCAGGTCCGCCGGCGCCCGAAGCGGTCGCCGGTCTTGCCGAAGACCGGCACGAAGATCGACCGGAACAGGAACGGCGCCGACACGACCCACGACAGCGACGCCAGTGACGCGTGCAGGTCGCGCCGGATGAATGGCACCGCGGTCGTGAGCACGGTGATCGTGAGGCCGGTGGCGAACAGGCCCGAGAGCACCGTGACCAGCACCCACCAGCGGTACGACTCGCGTTCGTGGACGTCGCGCAGCCCGGGCGGGGCGAGGCGACGCGCCAGCGGCACGGCTTCGACGAGCTCCCCCTCGACGAGGAAGCCGGGTCGTTCCCTGTCGGCGCTCACACCCACCTCGTCCGGTACGTCATGCGGCATCGGCCACGGCAAGCCGCGCCGGTCGGGGCGCCGAGCGCACGAAGGTGGCCGCGGCGATCGCGGGCGTCGCCACGACGAGACCGATGAGGTACGCGGCCGAGAACGCGCCGCCGTCTTGGACGGTGGCGAGCACCTGCATCCCGGCGACCGCGCCGATGAGCGTGACCATCTGCTGGGCGGCATTGGCGATGCCGAGATGCTCGGGCTCCACCGCGTTCGCCGCCGAGGTGATCAGCGACGGCGATGACGTACCCATCCCGAGCCCCGAGAGCACGAGCGCGACCGCCACCAGCGCGACCCAGCGCTGCGACGCCGCGACCGCGAAGCAGGCCATCGACACCACGACGAGCGAGGTACCGAGAACGCTGGCGAGCCGTTCGCCCACGCGCACGGCCACGTATCCGGCCACCGGCGACGACACGCTGAACGAGAGCGGGCGGAACAGCATGAGCAGCGCCGTTCCCGCGACCGCGTAGCCGAACCGGTCCTGCATCAGCAGCGGCGTGATGATGAACCCGCCCATGTACGAGAACTGCGCCAGGGACTGCGCCAGGAGAGAGGCGGTGAAGTTCCGGCGCCGGAAGAACTCCAGTGGCAGCAACGGCGCGTCGGCACGACGCTCGATCCGCACGAAGGCGCCGAGACCGAGCGCGGCCACGAGGAGCAGGGCGAGGGGAGCCGGATCGGTCCACCCGCGATCACGCCCCACCTGCAGCGCCAGCAGCGGCAGCACCGTGGCGACCGCCAGCGCCACCGCGCCCCGCACGTCGATCGCGACGCGCAGGGCGCGCGGCGTCTCGCGCAACACCACCACACCGATCAACAGCGCCACCACCGCCAGGGGCGCCTGCGCCACGAACAGCCAACGCCATCCGAACGCGTCGACGATCGGGCCGCCGGCGACGAGCCCCACGACCGGTGCGCCGGCACCGACGAGTGCCCACCAGCCCATCGCCTTCACACGGTCGTCGGCGGGGAACGCGTGCATGATCAGCGCCATCGACGCCGGCCCGGTGGCCGCGCCCTCCAGGGCGCCGACGATGCGGATGACGATGAGCGACGGCGCGCTCCAGGCGAGCGCGGTCAGCGCGGTGAAGACGGCGAAGAGCCCGAAACCGACGAGGTAGACGCGCCGGTGGCCGTAGACGTCCCCGACCTTGCCGAGCAGCGGCATCCCGAGCGCGTGGGCGAGGAACGGCCCGGTGACGATCCAGGCCAAGGTCGTGCGGTCGGTGCCGAAGTCGTCGGCGATCTCGGGGATCGACACCGCCAGCACCGTGATGGTGAACCCGGCGGCGAACAGCCCGGCGAGGACGCTCCACAACACCCACCAGCGGTAGCGATCGCTCTCGCGGACCCGCCGGCGCAGCCGGTCGCGGAGCAGCAGCGGCCAGGCGACCGCCGGGACCTCCTCGACCCCGGAGTAGTCGGCGAGGACCGTCTCGGGCGCGGCTTCGTCCGCGGGTCGGTCGGTCGTCGCCTTTCCCAAGTGCCTGCGCTCCTCGCGACGGCGCCGCGTCGGAGGGGGCGCGGCGCCGGTCGGCGCAGGTTATCGCTGGTGGTCGAAAAGCTCGGGAGGAGTTCCGTCGCCCACCGGCGAGGCCTGGGCGACGGCGGCGTCGACGAGATCGGTGGCTGTCTCCCACCAGCGCCGGTGCACACGGGCGGCGACGCGGACGGCGGGGCCGGGCTCGGGCCGTCCGGTGCTGCGACCGTATCCGCTGCCCGGGCGTTCGAGCGCGGGCCGGTTGGTCGCACCCTTCGGGGGTCGCCGCATGCCTGCCTCCTCCTGCTCCTGCTCCTGCTCCTGCTCCTGGCAACCCTGCTGCTGCGTGCCCGCCTGGCCGGCGGCGAGAGCGGGCCGGCCCGGCCGTCGCAGCCGTCGCGTGCCGTGGGCGAGGGTACGGACGGACCCTCGGTCCGCCTATGGCCCGCCCGGGCGTTGACATGTGCATGACCAGGGGTGCGAATCGCACGGAATCAGACAGAAACGCCGCCGCGGCAGGGGCGGGCATGCGCGCGCACCGGTCGCGCCGGCGGCGCCCGGGGACGGGGCGAACATCCCGAAACGGACACGGACCCGGCCCGCGGGTCAGGGCCGACTAGTCCGAATGGGGGGTAACACGGGTGATTTTTGGTGGACCCGCCGGTTACCTCGGCGGCCGCCGGACGCGGGCGTGCCTCAGCGGGAGCCGGTGGCCTCGCCGCTCGAGACCCCGCGGTCGGACACGCGCGGGTTGGCCTGGAGCCAGTAGTACCGGAAGATCCCCGCGGCCGCGACCGCGAGCCACGCGAGCGTGATCAGCGCCTGGAGCGCACTCTTGCGGATGGCGTCGTCGTCGCCGGAGGCGAACACCCCCGGACCGATGAGCTTGAAGATGTTGTACGAGCCGAAGCCGGTTGCGAACAGCACGATCAGGATGGCGGTGAAGCACACCACGTAGACGTAGGCCCGATCGGCACGCCACGCGGCGCTGCCCGGGAAGTCGGCGGC